>NZ_JBVHYH010000001.1:286361-307030 GCF_055569135.1 Kitasatospora sp. NPDC029367 | reverse complement strand
ACCAACACCCAAACCAAACCCCCCCCCCCCCCCGCCCCTCCCCCCCCCCCCCCCCCCCCCCCCCCCCCCCCCCCCCCATCCCCCCCCCCCCCCCCCCCCCCGGGCCGCTCAGGTGACGTTGAGGCGGGCTGCGAGGCGGAGGAGGCCGGGGCTGAGGCGGGAGAGGAGGCGGGCGACCTTGGCCTCGGGGGTGACCGGGACGACCGGCTTGCCGGTGCGGACGGCGCTGACGATGGCGGTGGCGACCTTCTCCGGCGGGAAGCCGCGGCGGGCGTAGAGCCTGGCGGCACGCGCCCGCTTGGCGGACTGCTCGTCGGCGGTGGTAGCCGAGAAGGTGGAGGTGCGGGTGATGTTGGTGTTGACGATGCCCGGGCAGATGGTCGAGACGCCGATGCCGTGGCCGACGAACTCGGCGCGCAGGCAGTCGGAGAGCATGAAGACGGCGGCCTTGCTGGTCGCGTAGGCGGTGAGCGCCTTGGCGGGCAGGTAGGCGGCGGCCGAGGAGACGTTGACGATGTGGCCGCCCTGGCCCCGGTCGGCCATCAGGGTGCCGAAGGCGCGGCAGCCGTGGATGACGCCCCAGAGATTGACGTCCAGGACGCGCTGCCACTCCTTCTCGGTGGTCTGCAGGAACGTCCCGGAGTGGCCGATGCCGGCGTTGTTGACCATCACGTCGGGCACGCCGAGCTCGGCGGCGACGCGCTGCGCGAAGGCGTCCATCGCGGCGCCGTCGGAGACGTCCACCTGGTAGGCGTGCGCCTGCGGGCCGATCAGGGAGGCGAGTTCGGCGGTGCGCTCGGCGGCCGCGAGGTCGAGGTCGCAGACCACCACCCGGGCGCCGTCCTCGGCGAAGGCGAGCGCGGTGGCCCGGCCGATGCCGCTGCCGCCGCCGGTGACCACCACCAACCGCCCGTTGCCGTCCGGCTCTTGGGCGCCTCCCGACTCCTGGGCCCCTGTCGCGCTGCCGGTGTCGATCCGGGCGGTGAACTCGCGGACCATGCCGGCCACGGCGGATCCCTTCTCCAGCAGCGCCGACCAGTGGCCGGCGTGCAGGGTGCGGCGGGTCAGGCGGGGCACCCAGCGTTCCAGGCCCTCGGAGAGGTAGGTGCCGACGTAGCGGTCCCGGGTGAGGGTGACCAGCTGGACCGGCACCTCGGTCGGCCGCTCGCGCGGACTCCCCAGCGTGGGGCGGAAGTTGGCCCGGTACAGCTCGATGCCGCGGACCGCGTCGCGGCGCAGGGTGCGCTGCGGGTGGTCGGCCCGCGGGGTGACGTGCTCCAGGTCGCGCAGCACCCGCGGCCAGGCCCGGGCGAGGCCGAGGCGCCACACGGCCGGGGCGAGGAAGGGCAGGTGGAAGGCGGTGATGTACCAGGAGTGCGCGCCCTGGTGCAGCAGTTGGCGGAGGTGGCGCGGGGTGGGGCGGCGCAGCCGGTGGCGCAGCCAGAAGCCCATGTGGTCCAGGCTGGGGCCGGACAGGGTGGTGTAGGAGGCGATCCGGCGCTCGGCACCGGGGGCGGTGACGGCCTCCCAGGACTGGATCGAGCCCCAGTCGTGGGCGACCAGGTGGACCGGGCGGTCCGGGCTGACGGCGTCGGCGACGGCGAACAGGTCGTCGGCGAGCTGCTCCAGGCGGTAGCCGTCGCGGTGCGCCGGGGCGCCCGACTCTCCGGCGCCGCGCACGTCGTAGCGGACCACGTGGTGGTCGCGGGCGAGGTCGGCGGCGATGTCGTCCCAGACGGTGTGGGTGTCCGGGTAGCCGTGCACCAGGAGGACGGTGGGGGCCTCGGGGTCGCCCTGCTCGAAGACGGCGAGCGGGATGCCGCCGGAGTGGACGGTCCGGCGGCGGGTGGGGGTCGTCATCGGGTGGCCTCCTGGGCGGTCGGCTCGGCGGTGGCGGCAGCGGCTGGCTCGGCGGGGGCGGTCGGCTCAGCGGCGGCGGTCGGCTCGGCGGGGGCGGGCGTGGTGGTGGTAGCGGCGGCGGTCCAGCGGCGGACGTGCGGGAGGTCGTCGTCCAGCCAGTAGGCGTCGTCCTCGGTGACCACCAGCAGTTCCTCGAACTTGATGCCCACACCACGGAACCCGATGTGCGGCTCGACCGCCCACAGCCCCGGAGTGGGCGCGTGCCGGGACGACCGTCCGTCCGCCCACAGCGGCGAACGGCCGTGCAGACGCTCGGAGATGAGCTCGCGGCCGAGGGTCTGCAGGGTGCGCACGCCGAAGCCGAAGACGTTCACCCCGGCCGGGCCGCGCGCCGTGTTGCGGGTGACCTGGTGGCCGATCACCCGGCCCGGGTAGACCTGGTGCCGGTTGTCGTAGCCGTGCGCGGCGATCTGCGCGTCCACCGCCGCGTACACCTCGTTGAGCGGCTTGCGGGCGCGCACCTCGGTGAGGATCAGCTCGCGGTAGACCTGGAGGTCGGCGGCCAGCCGGTCCCAGACCCGGTTCTCGCCGACCTTGCCGCCGTAGCCGATGTCGGCGGTGTAGCCGTCCACGACGGGCGCGCAGTCCAGCACGTACGGCATGCCCTCCTCCAGGCGGCGGTTGCCGGCGAAGAACTGCAGCGGGGTGTGGAAGTGCCGGAAGGCCGTGCGGTCGCCGAACCAGGCGAAGGGGACGTGGAAGAAGTCCTGCACCCCGGCGGCGACCAGGCGGCGGCGCAGCTCGGCGGTGGTCTGGCGCTCGGTGACCCCGGGTTCGATCCAGGCGGCGACCTGTTCGGCGCAGTGGTAGGCGAGTTGCTGGGTCTCGCGGAAGCGGGCGAGGTCGCGCTCGGAGTAGGAGAACGTCGGCATCGCGTGCGCCGTCGGGGGCATCGGGGGGCTCCTTCTAGACGTCGAGGTCGAGCACGAGGGTCTCACCCTCGGCGGCGCGGGAGACGCAGGGCAGCAGGGCGCCGGCGGCACGCTGCTCGGGGGTGAGGCGGCGATCCCGGTGCTCGGGCGTACCGGCCAGCAGGCGGACCTCGCAGGTGCCGCAGAAGCCCTGGTGGCAGGAGTACGGGAGGTCGGGGCGGGCCTCGCGCAGCACGTCCAGGGCGGAACGGTCGGCGGGGACGTCCAGGGTCGGGCCGTCGGCGCCGAGCCGGACGGCGAAGGGTCGGCCGTCGGCGACCGGGGCGGCGCCGAAGCGCTCGAAGTGCAGGGCGGTGGCGGAGGATTCGTCCAGTGCCGCCTGGACGGCGGCGAGCATCGGGGCCGGGCCGCAGCAGTAGACGGCGGCGCCGCGCGGGGCGTGGGCGAGGAGTTCGGCGCCGGTGGGGACGCCGCCGTGCTCATCGTCGGTGCGCAGCACGACCCGGTGCGGGTCGAGGGCGCGCAGCTCGTCGGTGTACGGGAGGGTGTCGGCGCTGCGGCCGACGTGCACCAACTTCCAGTCGAGGCCGTGCCGTTGGGCCTCGCGGGCCATCGGGAGGAGCGGGGTGACGCCGATGCCGCCGGCCAGCAGGAGGACGGCGGGCTCGGCGCAGAAGGCGAAGCCGTTGCGCGGGCGGCGGGCGGCGAGGCGGGCGCCCGGGTGCAGGGTGTCGTGGACCTCGACGGACCCTCCGCCACCCCCGGGCAGCCGCCGGACGGCGATCCGGTAGCGCCGGCGGTCGGCGGGGTCGCCACTGAGCGAGTAGTGGCGCTCGCGGCCGGAGGGCAGGGCGAGCCGCAGGTGGGCGCCGGGCTGCCAGGGCGGCAGTTGACCACCGGAGGGGTCGGCGAGGGTCAACTCGATCACTTCGGAGGCGAGTTGACGGCGCTCGGCGACGACCAGCCGGAGCAGCGGGGTCGGGCGGCTGTGCGGGCGGCGGGGGTTGCGGCGCAGCAGCGGGCCGCCGAGCGCCGGGGAGTAGCGGTCGCCGAAGGCGGTGAGCCAGCGCATGAAGCCGTCGGCGCGGGGGCGGCCGTAGAGGTCGGGGGGCGGGGTGAGCAGGTCCATCCGGGCGGATCCTTGGCGGGGAGAGGGGACGGGCGGCGGGGCGGGCGGGCGGCGGGCGGCCGACGACTGACGGCTGACAACTGACAACTGACAACTGACAGATTTCAGATTTCAGATTTCAGCGAACAGATAACGTTTTCTGTTCGTTGAAACCTGTCAGCTGTCAGCTGTCAGCCGTTCCCCGTCACCCCCGCCCGGCCGCAGCCCGGGCGGCCGGGGAGGTGGCGAGGTAGCCCAGCGCCTGACTGGAGGAGCCCTCCTGGGTCGGGTGGTAGCCCGGCCGGAGGTAGCGCAGCCCGGAGCGGACGGAGCGGATCGGGTCCGGCAGCAGTCCGCGCCTGGCGATCCGGCCCGCCTCCCGCCAGGTGGGCTTGAGCCGCCCCTCCAGGGTCGGGTCGGCGGCGAGCAGGAAGCGGGCGCCGCGCACCCAGAGGTGCACCAGCAGCGGCCCGGAGATCACCATGCCGCGGACCCGCCGCAGGTACCCCGGGTCCAGGTGGACCATCAGGTCGAAGGCCACGCTGCGGTGCTCGACCTCCTCGGCGCCGTGCCAGCGCAGCAGGTCCAGCATCGTCGGGTCGGCCTTGGCCCGGTCCAGGCCCGGGGAGTTGAGCGCCCAGTTGCCGAGGAAGGCGGTGAAGTGCTCGATCGCCGCGACGAAGGCGACCCGTTCGATGACGTTCTCCCGCCGCTGCGCCGGCGTCAGGCCCGGCTTGTCGCCGAGAACGCGCTGGAACAGCCAGGAGATCTGCCGGACGTACGGGCGCGGGTCGAGGCCCTGGCCGAGCAGGTGGTCGAGCACCTCCTGGTGGGCCTCGGCGTGGATGGCCTCCTGCCCGATGAAGCCGAGCACCTCCTCGCGCAGCTGCTCGTCCCGGATCAGCGGCAGCGCTTCCTTGAACACCTTGACGAACCACCGCTCACCCTCGGGCAGCAGCAGGTGCAGCACGTTGATCACGTGGGTGGCCATCGGCTCGTCCGGGATCCAGTGCAGCGGCAGCCGGGCCCAGTCGAAGCGGACGTCCCGGGGTTCCAGGACGAGGCTCTCGTGCACCCGCGCGGCGGGAGCGGCGACGGCGGGGACGGGGGTGGAGCGGGGCATGGCAGGCCCTCCTGACCTGGGGGCGGCGGCTCGACTCTCGGAAACGTACTCGCCGGTAGCGGTGGGGACAAGGGATTCGACCACTCTTATCGACATCGAGTCTAATAAGTGATGTGCACCGCGGGACACCCCCCGAAACCCTCCCGCGGAAAGCGCGTGGGGCCCCGCCGGACGACACGTCCGACGGGGCCCCACGAGTGAGCGGTGCTCAGACCGCCATCGCCAGCATCAGCGGCGCCGCCCGGGCCGCCAGCAGTTCGGCGGCGGCCCTGAGCTTGTGGATGTTGTCCACCGGCATCGAGGTGGCCAGGCAGCCGACCGTACTGCCCGCCGTGATCGGCACTGCCGCGCAGACCGTGCCGAGCGCGTACTCCTGGATGTCCAGCACCGGCACCGTCGCGGGCTGGCGCTCCAGCCGGTGCATCAGCTGGTCGGCGTCGGTGACGGTGCGGGAGGTCAGCCGGGCGACCGGGTGCCGGGAGAAGTGGTCCCGCCGGCCGTCCGCGTCGAGCTGGCTGAGCAGGCACTTGCCGATCGCGCTGGCGTGCGCGGTGGCGCGGAAGTCCACCCACTCCTGCACGGCGGGCGCGTAGTCGGCGGCCGAGACCGCCTCGACCGACAACTCCCCGTCGTGGTACCGGGAGAAGTAGACCGCGGCGCCCAACTCGTCCCGGAGTTCGGCGAGTTTGCGGTTCAGCCGGGCCTTGACGAGCTGCTCCCGGTTCTGCTGCCCGAGCAGGGCGAAGGTGCCGCCGAGCACCCAACCGCCGTCCTGGCACTGGAGGTAGCCCTCGATCTCGAGGATCTCGGCGAGCCGGCGGACGGTCGGCAGGCCCAGCGAGGTCTCCCGCGCGAGCCCGACCAGGGTGACGCCGTCGGGGTGCCGGTCGACGGCCTCCAGCAGTCTGAGGGCGTGCTGCAGGGAGGTGAACGGGCCCGTCGGGCCCTGGTCCAGCGCGGCGTGACGACCCGGGGCTGGTGTCGACATGTCGTCCCCTTCCGATGTCCCCCCACGGAGCGACCGCGGGCGGTCTCCAGCCTATCCACCCAGGGCCCCGGGCGACTGCTGTCCGTGAATATCCGTGAACATTCCGTGGAGCACGGCCGGTTGGCTGGTACAAGGGGCCCCGCGCCCCCGCACGGACGGAACCCGCGCCCGCAGCTCGTCCGCCTCGGCGCCCCCGAGAAGCCCGACGGGCCCCTCCCCCACTGCCCGGGGGGAGGGGCCCGTCGTGGAGCCGCCGGGGTGCGGGCCCCGGCGGTCCTGAGGGTGCGGAAGGTGCGGAGGGTACGGGAGGTACGAGGGAGTCGACCCGCGAAGGGTCAGCCCTCGTCGCCCGCGCGGAGCTTGGCGACGGCGGCCTCCAGGCGGGCGCCGTACTCCTCGTCGGCGGCGTGGAAGTGGGCGAGGTTCTTCTCCACCACGTCGTCCCGGGTGACCTGCGACAGGAAGCCCGCGATGTTGTCGATCAGGCGGGTCTTCTCGCCCTCCGACATCAGCCGGTAGAGCTCGCCGGCCTGGAAGAAGTCGTCGTCCTTGGTGTGGGCCGGCGTGGTGTAGGTGCCGGTGTAGCCGTCGACCTTGACCGGCGCGGCGAGCGCGCTGTCGGTCTGGGCCGGGCCGTCGTACGAGTTGGGCTCGTAGTTCTTGCCGCGGCCGGCGCTGTTGGCGGCCATGAAGCCGTCCCGGCCGTAGTTGTTGGCCTCGGTGGCGCGCGGGGCGTTCACCGGCAGCAGGGTGTGGTTGACGCCGAGGCGGTAGCGCTGGGCGTCGGCGTAGGCGAACAGCCGGCCCTGGAGCATCTTGTCCGGGGAGGGGCCGATGCCGGGCACGAAGTTGTTCGGCGAGAACGCGGCCTGCTCGACCTCGGCGAAGACGTTCTCCGGGTTCCGGTTGAGCACCAGGCGGCCGACCTTGACCAGCGGGTAGTCGGCGTGCGGCCAGACCTTGGTGAGGTCGAAGGGGTTGAAGCGGTAGTCCGCGGCCTCGGCGACCGGCATCAGCTGGACGTAGAGGGTCCAGGACGGGAACACGCCCCGCTCGATGGCCTGGTGGAGGTCGCGCTGGTGCGAGTCGGCGTCGGCGCCGACCACCTCGGCGGCCTGGCCGCCGTCCAGGCTGCGGATGCCCTGGTTGGTCTTGAAGTGGTACTTCACCCAGTAGGCCTCGCCCTCGGCGTTGACCCACTGGTAGGTGTGCGAGCCGTAGCCGTTCATGTGGCGGTACGAGGCGGGGATGCCGCGGTCGCCGAACAGCCAGGTGATCTGGTGGGTCGAGGCCGGCGAGTGGGCCCAGAAGTCCCAGACGTTGTCCGCCTCCTGCACACCGGTGTACGGGTCGCGCTTCTGCGAGTGGATGAAGTCGGGGAACTTGACCGGGTCCTTGATGAAGAACACCGGGGTGTTGTTGCCGACGAGGTCGTAGTTGCCCTGCTCGGTGTAGAACTTCACCGCGAAGCCGCGCGGGTCGCGCACCGCGTCGCTGGCGCCGAGGTTGCCGGCCACCGTGGAGAAGCGCAGGAAGACCTCGGTGCGCTTGCCGACCTCCGACAGGAACGCCGCCCGGGTGTACTTCGACACCTCGTCGGTGACCTCGAAATAGCCGTACGCGCCGGAGCCGCGGGCGTGCACGACGCGCTCCGGGATGCGCTCGCGGTTGAACCGGGCCAGCTTCTCCAGCAGCTGCTGGTCCTGGATCAGCAGCGGGCCGTACTCGCCGGCCGAGGCCGAGTTCTGGTTGTCGGCGACCGGGGCGCCGGACTCCGTGGTCAGGATCTTGGACATGGAGGGTCCTTCAGGTGTCGATAAGGCGGTGCGTGGAGAGGTGGAGCGGGCGGGCGGGCGAGCCCCGCTCAGATGCCCAGCAGGCGCCACAGCGCCGAGCGGCGGCGGGCGGAGTGCTCGCCGTCCGGGCCGTCGGCCGGCTGGAGGCCGGCGACCGCGGCGGTGGCCGCGGCCGGGTCCGCCAGCGGGCGGGCGGCGGCCAGGGCGGCGGCCTCCTCCGCGTCGAGGCCGGCGTCGGCGAGGGCGGCTGCGGCCTCCGCGGCCGGGACGGCGTTGAACCAGCGCAGCGCGAGGGCCGCGCGGCCGGCCTCGGTGAGGCGGCCGGTGAGCCGGAGACGGGCGAGGCCGCCGTCCGGGTAGACGTTGATCCGCACGTGGGTCACCGGGCGGCCGACGTCGAGCCGGAAGCGGTGCCGGGTGTCGGGCTGCAGGCGGGTGCGGGGCAGGATCTCGAACCACTCGCCGTCGGCCGGTGCCTGTGAAGTCGCAGCCTGCCCGGTCGAGGCGTCGAAGCCGATCAGGTCGGCCCAGCCGGGGGCATTGGCGACGAAGTGGGTGGTGTCCACTTCGGCGGCCAGGACCTCACCGCCCCCGGCCAGGGCGATCTGAACCCAGTCGTTGGCCTTGTCGCGCCGACGACGGGTCTCCCAGCCCTCGCCCATGACGGAGGCGCGACCGGGAGCGTTCAGGTTGTGCGGGGAGGAGAAGTAGCGGTCGGACGCCGCCTCGGCCACGCCGCCGTACTCCTGGGCGGCCAGGTCGAAGGTGAGGCCGTCCAGTTCGCGCGGGTCGGGCAGCACCTCGCCGTGCACCCGGAGCCGGGCGACGCCGCCGTCCGGGAAGATGTTCAGCCGCACGTGGGTGTAGCGGGTGTCGTCCTGGACGGCGAACTCGTGGGCGGTGTCCCCCTGGAGCGGGGTGCGCGGCACGATGGCGGTCCACTCGGCGTCCTGCAGTTCCTCGGGCGAGGGGTGCCCGGGTACGGAGGCGGCCTCGACCGAGGCGCTCTCCGGGTAGTTGCCGGTGAAGTGCGCGGTGTCGACGATCAGACCGCGGATCACGCCGCCGACGCCGAGCCGGACGATCGCCCAGTCGTGGTCCTGGTCGGTGGGGTGCGGCTGGTCGGCGGAGACGCCGCGGCGGCGCTTGGACTCCCAGCCGTCCATGATCTGGCCCTTGTGGCCGAAGGTGTGCGGGCGGAACTCGGCCGGCTTGGCCACCAGCAGGTTCTCGGCGTCCGCGAAGGTGTCCTCATTGGTGGCGACGACGCCCGCACCGAGCAGCCGGGAGGCCAGGTTGACCAGCTCGGTGAAGGGAGCGCTCGGGGTGTCGGCAGTGGTCACTGACTCTCCTCGGAAGACTTGGTGGGTAAGGGAGTTGGCGGGCCCGAGGCGAGGGCCTGGACACGGCCTAGTCCGCCGGGCGCAGCAGCTGGCGGCCGAAGGGCTCGGCCCCGGTGTCCACCGCCCGGCCGCGCAGCCAGGTGGTGCGGACGGTGCCGCTCAAGGTCCGTCCGGCGTACGGGGTGACCGGGTTGCGGTGGTGCAACTCGCCCGCGTGGACGGCGAATTCCCCGTCGGGGTCGAAGGCGACCAGGTCGGCGTCGCAGCCCGCCGCGATGGCGCCCTTGGTGCCGGTGAGGCCGACCAGTTCGGCCGGTCCGGAGGACATCCAGCGCACCACGTCGGCCAGCGTGTGGCCGCGCCGGCGGGCCTCGGTCCAGATGGCGGGCAGGCCCAGCTGGAGCGAGGCGATGCCGCCCCAGGCCGCCGCGAAGTCGCCGCTGCCGCCGAACTCGGGCAGCAGCTTGAGGTCGGGGGTGGACGGCGAGTGGTCCGAGACGACGGCGATGAACTCGCCGTCGGCCAGGGCCTGCCAGAGCGCGTCCCGGTTGGCCTCGTCGCGGATCGGCGGGCAGCACTTGAAGGCGGTGTCGCCGTCCGGCACCTGCTCGGCGGCGAGCGTCAGGTAGTGCGGGCAGGTCTCGGCGGTGACCCGCACGCCCTCCTCGCGGGCCCGGCGCAGCAGGGGCAGCACGCCGGCCGAGGAGACGTGCAGGATGTGCACCCGGGCGCCGGTGCGCCGGGCCGTGTCGAGCAGGTGGGCGACCGCCGCGGTCTCCGCCCCGTCCGGGCGGGAGGCGAGGAAGTCCCGGTAGTGGACGCCGGGTTGCTGCGGCGCGGCGGCCAGCACGGCCGGGTCCTCGGCGTGGATGATCGCCAGCGCCCCGAGCCGGGCCTGCTCGGCCAGCGCGGCCTCCAGGTCGGCGGCCTCGACGTGCGGGAACTCGTCGACGCCGGACGGGGCGAGGAAGCTCTTGAAGCCGAACACGCCCGCCCGGTGCAGGGGTTCGAGGTCCGGGACGTTGCCGGGGACGGCCCCGCCCCAGAAGCCGAGGTCGACCCAGGCCTGGCCCTCGGCGGTCTTCCGCTTGACGTCCAGCCCCGCCACCGTGGTGGTGGGCGGCACGGAGTTGAGCGGCATGTCGATGATCGTGGTGACGCCGCCGGCCGCGGCGGCCCGGGTGGCGGTGGCGAAGCCCTCCCACTCGGTGCGGCCGGGCTCGTTGACGTGCACGTGGGTGTCGACCAGGCCGGGCAGCAGCGCGGTGTCGCCGAGGTCGACGAGTTCGCTGTCGCCGACCACGAGCGATCCGTGGGCGGCGACCTGCTCGATCCTGCCGCCCCGGATCAGCACGTCCGCGGGGCGCTCGCCGTCGGGCAGCACCGCCCGGCGGGAGCGGATCACCGCTGGCTGGCTGATCGGCATGGGGACCTCCGAAACCTGGACTGGGACTGGGGGATGGCGGTACGCGGGGCACACCGGGCACGCGGCCCGGGGAGGCGCTCGCGGAGCGGTGGGCAGGGGGTGATCGGCGTAGAGCGGTCGGCGTAGGGCGGTCGGCGTGGGCCGGTCGGCGTGGCTGGAACCGAAGGATTGCCGGGAGCCTAGGCCCGCCTTCAACAAAACGTCAATGGAGGAACATACGGAGGAACGGACGGCGGAAGCTCCGCGGGATCAGCCCCGCAGCAGCGTTTCGGCCAGCCGCTCCCCCGCCACCTCGGCCAGCTCACCGGCCCTGGTCATGCTGTCCCCCGGCTGCTCGGCCAGGTCGGTGAGGGCGATCGCGGCGGTGAAGCCGGCCGCCCGCCACTCGGGCTCGGACAGCTCCAGCCGACCCGCCACAGCGGCCACCCGAACCCCCGCCCGGGCAGCCGCCGCGGCGACTCCGGCGGGGGCCTTGCCATGGAGCGTCTGAGCGTCCAGGCAGCCCTCACCGGTGACGACGAGGCGTGCCCCACGCACGGCCTCGTCGAAACCCAGCAGTTCGAGCAGCAGCTCGATACCGGGTCGCATGGTGGCGCCGAGCAGGGCGAGGGCGGCGAAGCCCACCCCGCCCGCGGCCCCGGCGCCGGGGGCCTCCCGCACGTCCCGTCCGGTCACCGCGGCCACCTGGTCGGCGAAGCGGGTCAGCCCCTGCTCCAGGACCACCAGGTCGTCCCCGTCGGCGCCCTTCTGCGGGCCGTAGACGGCGGTCGCGCCGCGCGGGCCCAGCAGCGGGTTGTCCACGTCGCAGGCGACCACGACGTCCACGCCGGTCAGCAGGTCGGCCAGCGGGCCGAGGTCGATCCGCTCCAGGCGCCGCAGCGCGGCTCCGCCGGGCGGCAGTTCGACGTCGTCGGCGTCCCGCAGCCGGACCCCGAGTGCCTGCACCATGCCGGCCCCGCCGTCCGTACAGGCGCTGCCGCCGAGGCCGAGCACGATCCGCTTGGCGCCCGATGACACCGCGCGGGAGATCAGCTGGCCGACGCCGTAGGAGCCGGCCGCGAGCGGGGCGGTCCGGCCGCCGGGCAGCCGGGCGAGCCCGGAGGCCTGGGCCAGCTCGACCACGGCGGTGTCGCCGCGGACGGCCAGTGCGGCGTCCACCGGCAGGCCGGTCGGACCGGCCACCTTGGCCGGGACGCGGTCGAAGCCGGCCGCGAGCGCGGCGGCCAGGGTGCCCTCGCCGCCGTCGGCGACGGGCAGTTCGCGCACGTCGCTGCCGGGCGCGGCGCGCCGGATGCCGGCGGCGATCCGGGCGGCGACCTCGGCACCCTCCAGGGTGCCCTTGAACTTGTCCGGCGCTACGACCACGTGGCCCTTGAGGGGGGTGGGGGGCATCGGTGGTCCTCACTTCCGTGCGGGTCGGGCGGTGTGCTGACGAACTCTGGTCCGGACAAGCATGGGTCCGGTGGCGCCGGGTTGCGACCCCCCCGGCCGGGCGGTGCGGCCCGGCTCGAGGCCCGGCCCGGGGCCGGGCTCCCGCAGGAGCGCCGGTCCCGGAAGGGGTGCGACCCCCTCCCCGCCGTTCCCCTCGACCCGCTTCCGACGTTCGAGGGGCTCCCCTCGGCGAGGAGGGGGCCAGGCGACGCACCGCTGGCACGACCGAAGTGCCCCCGGGAGGGTGTGTGCGTCACCGGCCTGGATCGACCGGCGGGCGGGCGGATGAGCCCCTGCCCGCACGCCGGTCGGGTCTGGCCTCCTGGTGGCGCGGGCACGACCGGATCAGGTACACGCCACCAGGAGGAGTCTGGGGGGCCGGAGCCCCTCGGGTCAGGCGACCTCGCGGCCCGAGAGCCGCTCGACGCCGCGCAGCAGCGCCGAGTGGTCGAGCGAACCGTCGCCGTTGGCCCGGGCGGAGGCGACCAGCTGGGCGACCACGGCGCCGACCGGCAGCGCGGCACCCACGGCGCGGGCGGCGTCGGTGACGATGCCCATGTCCTTGTGGTGCAGGTCGATCCGGAAGCCGGGGGCGAACTCGCGGTTGAGCATGTTCGCCTTCTTGCGGTTGAGCACCGTGGAGCCGGCCAGGCCGCCGCCGAGCACGTCCAGCGCGGCCGCGAGGTCGACACCGGCGTTCTCCAGGAACACCACGGCCTCGGCGAGCACCTGGATGTTGACCGCGACGATCAGCTGGTTGGCGGCCTTGACGGTCTGGCCGGCGCCGTCGGGGCCGACGTGGACGACCGTGGTGCCGAGCGCGTCGAACAGCGGCTTCGCCTCGGCGAAGTCCGCCGCCTCGCCACCGACCATGATCGACAGCACCGCCTCGATCGCACCGGCCTCGCCGCCGGAGACCGGGGCGTCCAGGGTGCGCACACCCTTCTCGCGGGCGGCCTTGCCGACCTTGATGGAGGTCTGCGGGGTGATCGAGGACATGTCGATCACCAGGGTGCCGGCCTGGACGTTCTCCAGGACGCCGCCCTCACCGAGGATGACCGCCTCGACGTGCGGGTCGGCCGGGACCATGGTGATGACGACCTCGGCGTCCTTCACCGCTTCGGCGATGCTGGCGGCGCCGTGGCCACCGGCCGCGACCACGGTGTCGATCGAGGCCTGGGAGAGGTCGAAGCCGGTCACGTGGTGGCCGGCCTTGACCAGGTTGACGGCCATGGGCTTGCCCATGATGCCGAGGCCGACGAAGGCAATCTTGCGGGAGGCGCTCATCGCGTCGGGTTCCTTACGTGTGCGGGTGGGGAGGGGTGACGGGCCGGACGGGCGCTGCGGTACGCCGCGTACGCGGGCCAGACAGGCGCCGGGTAGCGGGCTGCGGGCGCCGGGCCAGCGGGCGCCAGGGTCAGCGGGCGGCGCGCAGCTCGCGCGGCAGCCAGTCGAAGCTGTCGGCGCTGACGCCGGTGGAGGGGCGGTACTCCAGGCCGATCGAGCCGGTGTAGCCGGCCGCGCTGAGCCGGGCGAACAGGTCCTCGAAGTCCAGCTCGCCGGTGCCGGGCTCGTTGCGGCCCGGGTTGTCGGCGATCTGCACGTGGCCGATCCGGTCGGCGTAGGTGTCGATGACGGCCGCCAGGTCCTCGCCGTTCTTGGCCAGGTGGTACAGGTCGCAGAGGAACCTGGCGTTCCCCAGGCCGGTGGCGGCGTTGACCTTGTCGACCACCTCGACCGCGGCGGCCGCGGAGACCAGCGGGTAGTCCGGGGACTCGGCCTTGTTGAGGGCCTCGATCAGCAGGACGGCGCCGATCTCGTGGGCCGCCCGGGCCGCGAGCACCAGGTTCTCCAGTGCGACCGCGTCCTGCTCGGCCGGCTCGACGCCCTCGACCCGGTTGCCGTACAGCGCGTTGAGCGCGGTGGCACCGAGCGAGGAGGCCAGTTCCGCGGCGACCGGGACGTTGGCCCGGAAGCGGTCCCGCTCGGACGGGACCGAGACGGTTCCCCGGGCGCCCTGGCTGAGGTCGTCCAGGAAGTTGAGGCCGGTGAGCCGGACGCCCGCGTCACTGAACGCCTTGCGCAGCGCGTCGAGCTCGGCCCGGCTCGGGCTGTGTTCGGTGCCGAAGGGCCACCAGAGTTCGGCGGCCGTGAAGCCGGCCGCGGCGGCGGCCGCGGGGCGCTCCAGCAGCGGGAGTTCGCCGAACAGGATCGACAGGTTGACCGTGAAGCCGTGCTTGGCAGCCGCCGTCACGTCCATCACCTCTCACTCTCTCTTCCTTCATCCGCAACTTCCACGATCCGGAAGAGGGATTCTGTGTGGTGGAAGCATCTCCGGCTCGCCGAGCAGGTGTCAAGGCTGCCGCAACATTTTGTTGAAGTAGCCCGGGGGGGTCCGCCCACCGGCCCCGCGACTGTTCGATCGCCCAGCCCCTGCCCCCGCCCACCCCCGCTCGATACAGTGAGCAGGTGCGATTGATGGTGGAGTTCACGACAGAACCGTTCGAACTGGACACGTTCCCCGAGCACGCCGCGACGGCCCGCAAGGTCGTCGACGAGGCCGGCCTGGACGTATCGGTCGGCCCCTTCGGGACCGGCGCCGAGGGCGAGGCCGACCAGGTCCTCGCCGCGGTGACCCGGCTGCTCCGGGAGACCCTGGACGCCGGGGCGACCCGCATCTCCGTCCAGGTGAGCGTGTTGGGAGAGGAGGGCGGTACGCCGTGACCGAGCACGTGGAGCACCCGCTCGCCGCGGCGGTCAAGCCGCTGCTGGACGCGGTCGGCGCGACACCCGTCCCGCTGGACGAGGCGAAGGCCGAGGACGTCGTCCTGGAGTGGGAGGGCACCCCGGCCCTGGCCGTCCGACTGCCGCACCTGAGCAGTGCGCTGGACCGGCTGCTGGCCGAGATGGCCCGACAGTTCGACGGCCGCCCGCTGGCCGAGCTGGACCGCTGGGAGAAGCAGCGGGTCGTCGCCCTCCTGGAGGAGCGCGGCGCCTTCACCGTCCGCCACGGGGTCGAGACGGTCGCCTCGGCCCTGGGCGTCAGCCGCTTCACCGTGTACAACTACCTGAACCGCCAGGACGGCTCGAAGCCGTCCTGAGCGCGGTTCGAAGCCGTCCTGAGCGCGGCTCGCGAGGAGCTTGCGAACGGGTGACCCCGCCGCTGTGGACAGTCTCGACCGGCCCACGGCGGGGCACACTTGGTGAATCGCACACGAAAGGGCCCGGCAGCGCGGCCCGGTTCAAAACGTAACCACCAAGCGTTCAACAAACTGTTGACGGCAGGGTGGGGCCGATCTAGCTTTTCCGGGTGGCACCACTCTTCAGGAGGTCCACTCGTGACCAACCACCCCCACGCCCTCGACTCCCTGGCCGCGGCCGATGCCGCGGAACTGGAGAAGATCCTGCTGGAGGTATGCTCCAGCCCCCGTTGGGCCGCCGCCGTCGCACAGGCCCGGCCCTGGTCCAGCCGTGAGGCCCTGCTCGCCGCCAACGCGGCGGCGATGGCCGCACTGACCGTCGCGGACCTGCGCGACGCGATGGCCGGACACGCCCGGATCGGCCAGCCCAAGGAGGGCGACGCCACCTCCGAACGCGAACAGGCCGGCATCCAGGGCGTGGACCGGGCCGTCCTCGACGAACTGCGCGAGGCCAACGCCGCCTACGAGGCGAAGTTCGGCCACGTGTTCCTGATCTGCGCGACCGGCCGCACCGCGGCCACCATGCTCACGGCCCTGCGCGAGCGCCACCCCAACGACCCCGCCACCGAGGCGGAGATCGTCCGGGGCGAGCTGCGCAAGATCAACGACATCCGGCTGAACCGCCTCCTCGACGCTTCCTGACGCATCGTCAAGAATGCTTCGTGGGCGGGACGTCCGATCCGGGAACGTCTCCGGAGGCGCCCCACCTCGGAGGCCCCGCCTCCGGACGTGCGCCCCGCGTGATCTGACGTACCATCACCTCTGCCATCAGTAAGGTCACTTCACCCATGACTGGCATCTCCACCCACGTGCTCGACACCAGCCTCGGCCGCCCGGCCGAGGGCGTCCCGGTCGAGCTCGCACTGCACACCGAGGGTGGCTGGCAGGTGCTCGGCACCTCCGCCACGGACTCCGACGGCCGGGTCAAGGACCTCCCGGCCGTGGAGGCGGGCTCGGTCGTCCGGCTGCTCTTCGACACCGGCGCGTACTACGCGCTCAAGTCCGCGGAGCCGCCGTTCTTCCCCGAGGTCTCGATCGTCTTCACGGTCGCGCCCGAGCAGCACCACTACCACGTGCCGCTGCTGCTGAACCCGTTCGGATACTCGGTCTACCGCGGAAGCTAGTAGACCGACCTGGAAGCTTAGGAGCCTGTCATGGCCCACGTGCTCGGTCAGAACCAGTACGGCAAGGCGGAGAACCGCATCGTCCGGGTCTACCGCGACTCCACCCGGCACGAGATCAAGGACCTGAACGTCTCGGTCTCCCTCCAGGGCGAGTTCGAGGACGTCCACCTCACCGGGTCGAACGCCAACTGCCTTCCCACCGACACCACCAAGAACACCGTGTACGCCTTCGCCAAGGAGTACGGCATCGACTCGGCCGAGGCCTTCGGCATCCTGCTGGCCCGGCACTTCGTCGACGACACCGAGCGCGGCGTCGTGCACAGCGCCCGGATCCGGATCGAGGAGTACGCCTGGGACCGGATCCGGACGCCGGACAGCTCGGCCCGGTTCATCGGCTCGGAGGAGGTCGGCCACTCCTTCGTCCGCAACGGCCAGGAGACCCGCACCACCGAGATCGTCTACGACGGCGAGCGGGTCCAGGTCATCTCCGGCCTCAAGGACCTCATCGTCATGAACTCCACCAACTCGGAGTTCTGGGGCTACATCAAGGACAAGTACACCACCCTCCAGGAGGCGTACGACCGCATCCTCGCCACCCAGGTCACCGCCCGCTGGAAGTACGGCTACAGCGGTCGCGACGGCGAGGCCCAGCCCAACTGGAACCGCTCCTACACCCACGTGAAGCGGCACATGCTGGAGGCGTTCGCCGAGACCTACTCCTACTCGCTGCAGCAGACCCTGCACGCGATGGGCACCCGGGTCCTCAACAACCGCGCCGAGGTGGACGAGGTACGCCTCGAACTGCCCAACAAGCACCACTTCCTCGTCGACCTGGAGCCGTTCGGCCTCAAGAACGAGAACGAGGTCTACTACGCCGCGGACCGCATGTACGGCCTGATCGAGGGCACCGTGCACCGCGAGGGCGTCGTCCCGGTCATCCCGGTCGTCTGACCTCCCCCACGCCCCGCACGCCGCTCAGCCCGCTCACCCCGCTCACCCCATGGACTCCGCCCGGAATCGCCGCACCCTCCGGCCCGCTCGGGCCGGTCGAGTCCGGGCGGACCGCACCACCCGCGTCACCTGCACCATTCGCACGACCCGCACGACCTGCACCACCCGCACGGCCCGTATCACCGCACCACGCTCCACCTGTTTCTCCACCCCCACCAACCGGAGTTCGTGTTCGCCTCGCGGCGGCCGGCCCGGGGCACTGGAGAAGCGTCCCGAGGGATCCTTGCTCCGCCGTCCCGCCCTCGGGGGGTCTCCAGCGCCACGGGCGCGCCGGGAGCCACGGGCACAAGAGGGGCTCGACATGGCACCCAGCAACACCAGCAGTAACGACGGCGGTTCCACCCCTGCAAGAACCCCAGGCCCGGACGGTACGTCGACCCGCCTCCCCGGCGGGCCGTCCGGGTCCGGGACCCACCCCGTGGACGAGGTGCTGCCCCCGGTGAAACTGCTCTCCACCGGACTCCAGCACGTCGCCGCGATGTACGCGGGAGTCGTCGCACCCCCGCTCATCGTCGGCGCCGGCGTCGGACTCTCCGCCACCGACCTCGCCCTGCTCATCTCGGCCAGCCTGTTCACCGCCGGACTGGCCACCCTGCTCCAGACCCTCGGCATCTGGAAGATCGGCGCGCGGCTGCCGTTCGTGAACGGCGTGTCGTTCGCGGGCGTCGCGCCCATGATCGCCATCGCCAAGGGCTCCATCGAACGGACGGGGGGACCGAAGGACGCCCTCCCGGTGATCTTCGGCGCGGTGATCGTCGCGGGAGCCCTGTGCTTCCTCGCGGCACCGTACTTCTGCAAGCTCATCCGGTTCTTCCCCCCGGTCGTCCAGGGCACCGTGATCACCCTCATCGGGGTGTCCCTGCTCCCGGTGGCGGTGAACTGGGCGCGCGGCGGCTCGCCGAGCGCCCCCGGGTACGGCTCCGTGCGGGCCGTCGGCCTCGCCGCGATCACCCTCGCCGCGGTGGTGCTCTGCAACCGGCTGCTGCGCGGCTTCTGGCAGCAGCTGTCCCTGCTCGTCGGTCTGGCGTTCGGCACCCTGGTCGCCTTCCCGCTGGGCCTGGCCGACTTCGGCGCGGTCCGGGACGCGAAGATCTTCGCGCTCCCGTCCCCGTTCCACTTCGGCGCGCCCGCCTTCGACGCGGCCGCGATCGTCTCGATGTGCATCGTCATGGTGGTCTCGATGACCGAGTCCACCGCCGACATGCTCGCCCTCGGCAAGATCGTCGAGCGCGAGGCCGACGAACCCACGCTCGCCGCCGGCCTCCGGGCCGACGGACTGGCCACCGCGATCAGCCCCGTCTTCAACGGCTTCGCCGCCAGCGCCTTCGCCCAGAACATCGGGCTGGTGGCGCTGACCAGGATCCGCAGCCGCTTCGTGGTCGCAGCCGGCGGAGGCATCCTGATCCTGCTGGGGCTCTTCCCGGTCCTCGGCTCGGTCGTCTCGCTGGTGCCGCAACCCGTCCTCGGCGGAGCCGGGATCGTACTCTTCGGCACGGTCGCGGCAAGTGGGATCCGCACTCTCGCGGAGGCCGGCATGGAGTCCAGCGCCAACACCATCCTGGTGTCGGTCTCGCTCGGTGTCGGCATCGTCCCGATCGCCGTACCCACCTTCTACGACGCCTTCCCGGAGGCGGTCCGGACCCTGATGCACTCGGGGATCTCGGCCGGCTGCGTGATGGCCGTCCTGCTCAACCTGCTGTTCCACCACGTCGGAACCGCCCGCCGGTCCGAATCGCAGTCCAGATCCGGCGAGGCCCCCGGCGCGACGGTGCCGACGGCGACACCGTACTGACCGGTCCGGGCAGGGGCGCACACCACTCGGTGCGCGCCCCTCCTGGCCCTCCCCCATAGGAGTGACACCATGGCAGTCCAGCCCCCACCCGCCGACCAGCGGATCGTGATCGAGAACGTCGCGATCGCCACGGTCGACGCCGTCGACACCGAGTACGCCCGCGGCCACGTGGTCATCCTCGGCAACCGGATCGAATCCGTCGGCAGCGGCCCCGCCCCGGCGTGGCTGGACAACGTGGTGCGCCGGATCAACGGCGAGGGCCACCTGCTCACCCCCGGCCTGGTCAACACCCACCACCACTTCTACCAGTGGATCACCCGCGGCCTCGCCCAGGACAACATCCTCTTCGACTGGCTGGTCGCCCTCTACCCGACCTGGGCCCGGATCGACGACAAGCTCGTGCACGCCGCCAGCCAGGGCTCGGCCGCCGCCCTGCTCAAGTCCGGCTGCACCACCGCCTCGGACCACCACTACGTCTTCCCCAAGGACGGCGGCGACGTCCTCGGCGCCTCGATCGAGGCCGTCCAGGAGCTCGGCCTGCGCTTCACCGCGCTGCGCGGCTCGATGGACCGCAGCAAGAAGGACGGCGGACTGCCGCCGGACCACGCCGTCGAGGAGCTGGACGACATCCTGGCCGCCTCCGAGGCCGCCGTCGACCGCTACCACGACTCCTCCTTCGGCTCGATGCTGCACGTCGCGCTGGCGCCCTGTTCGCCCTTCTCGGTCTCCACCGACCTGCTCCGCCAGTCCGCCGAACTCGCCCGCCGCAAGGGCGTCCGGCTGCACACCCACGGCTCCGAGACGGCCGAGGAGGAGCAGTTCTGCAAGGAGCTGTTCGGCATGGGGCCGACCGACTACTTCGAGTCGGTCGGCTGGCTCGGCGAGGACGTCTGGATGGCGCACTGCGTCCACATGAACGACTCCGACATCGCCAAGTTCGCCGAGACCGGCACCGGCGTGGCGCACTGCCCCTCCTCCAACGCCCGCCTGGCCGCCGGGATCGCCCGGGTGCCCGACATGCTCAAGGCCGGCGTACCGGTCGGGCTCGGCGTCGACGGCACCGCCTCGAACGAGTCCGGCGAGCTGGGCACCGAGCTGCGCAACGCGCTGCTGATCAACCGGCTGCACGGCTACCCGACCGCGCTGACCGGGCGCCAGGCGCTGCGGCTGGGCACCATGGGCGGCGCCCGGGTGCTCGGGCGGCAGAACGAGATCGGCTCCATCGAGGCCGGCAAGCTGGCCGACCTGGCCCTGTGGAAGATCGACGGGGTCATGCACTCCTCGATCGCCGACCCGGTCGCGGCCCTCACCTTCGGCGCGCTGCCGCCGCTGGCGACCCTGTTCGTCAACGGCAACGCCGTCGTCGAGAAGGGCGAGCTGACCACCGTCAACGAGGACCGGATCGCGCGTGCCTGCGCCCGCGCGGCCAAGGAGCTCGCCTCCCGGCCCGTCTGACGGCCCGGGGGGGGGGGGGGGGGGGGGGGGCGCCCGCCCCCCCCCCCCCCCCCCCCCGAGTGGGAACAAAGAAAGGAGGA
>NZ_JBVHYH010000001.1:82326-286351 GCF_055569135.1 Kitasatospora sp. NPDC029367 | reverse complement strand
TCAGACACTCCCGGGGGGGTTCTTCCCCACCCCGCCTCCCCACCCCCATCGTGCGCCACACCCCTCCCCCCAACACCCATGGGCAGTCCCCCCCCCCGCGGCGTGCCCGGGGGCGGGGAGCTTGGGGCGGGGGCGGGGGCGGGGGCGGGGAGTGGGGAGCTCGGGGCGGAGCGGCGAACAGATAGCAGCGAACGGATGACAGATGACAACTTTCATCATCTGTTATCCGTTCGCTGTTATCTGTCTTCTGTTATCTGTTACCTGTTACCTGTTCGCTGTCATCCGTCCCGCCGCCGTCGGCCGCCCGCCCCTCAGGCCGTGCGCCCCAGCGTCGCCAGGTAGGCCCGCCAGCCGCCGTGATGGGTGATCTCGCGGTGCACCCCGCGCTCGACCTCGCCGCGGGCGAGCAGCATCGAGAAGCATGCGGAGCCGTCCTCCAGCTCGATCACGCCGAGCTCCAACTCCCTGGGCTCGCCGGGCAGGATGACGTCCCGCAGGCGCTCCAGGCTGATCTCGTACAGCTCGCCCTCGATCGCGGTGTCGACGGACGGGTCGGCCAGCAGCCCCGGGCAGACGTCCGTCCCGCCGCTGTGGTCGATGGAGAAGAAGCGGTAGCCGGGGGCGGTCCGGGCCGGGCCGATCAGGGCGTCGGCGACCTTGTCGTGGAACGGTCCGCCGACCATCGCCTGGCCGTTGAAGAAGATGCGTGCCATCGGTGAACTCCTCAGAAGGGAAAGGCCGTACAAAGAAAAAGACCGTTCCGCACGGCGACGAGAGGACAGGTGGATTCGTCGCCGTACGGAACGGAGCAAAGGGCGGCGGAACGGCTACGACCCGGCAGGCGGCAGCGGTGGCGCCGACGGATAGATTGGTACTCAGCCCAGCAGGGGAAGCGCGGGGAGGGTCAGGAAGTCCGCGAACTCCTCGGCCAGGGCGACCTGTTCGAAGAGCTGGGCGGCCTCGCGCCAGCGGCCTGCCCGGTAGGTCTCGTCGCCGAACTCGGCGCGGAGCTCGGCCAGTTCGGTGGCGACCAGGGTGCGGACCAGCTCGGCGGTGGCCTTCTCGCCGGTGTCGGACAGCACGACCCCGTTGTGAATCCACTGCCAGATCTGCGAGCGCGAGATCTCGGCGGTGGCGGCGTCCTCCATCATGTTGAAGATGCCGACCGCGCCGAGCCCGCGCAGCCAGGCCTCGATGTAGCGGACGCCGACCTGGACGGCGTTGTGCAGCCCGGCCCGGGTGCAGGTGCCTCCGGCGCCGGCGATGTCGAGCAGTTCGGCGGCGGTGACCGGCTCGGCGGGGCCCGGGTTGTCCTTCTGGTTGGGCCGCTCGCCGAGCACCGCGTCGAAGGAGGCCCGGGCGACCGGGACGAGGTCCGGGTGGGCGACCCAGGAACCGTCGAAGCCGTTGCCGGCCTCGCGATCCTTGTCCGCCTTGACCTTCTCCAGCGCGGCGGCGTTGACCTCCGGGTCCCTGCGGCTGGGGATGAACGCGGCCATGCCGCCGATCGCGTGGGCGCCGCGCCTGTGGCAGGTCTGCACCAGCAGCCGGGTGTAGGCGGCCATGAACGGCGAGGCCATGGTGACGCTGTTGCGGTCCGGCAGGATGTAGTGCTCGCCGGCGTCGCGGAAGTTCTTGACGATCGAGAAGAGGTAGTCCCAGCGTCCGGCGTTGAGGCCGGCCGCGTGGTCGCGCAGCTCGTACAGGATCTCGTCCATCTCGAAGGCCGCGGTGATGGTCTCGATCAGCACGGTGGCCCGGACGGTGCCGTACGGGATGCCCAACTCGGCCTGGGCGTGGGTGAACACGTCGTTCCAGAGCCGGGCCTCGAGGTGGCTCTCGGTCTTCGGCAGGTAGAAGTACGGGCCGGAGTTGGGGTCCTCGGCGCCCTTGGCGATGAGCCGGGCGGCGTTGTGGAAGAAGTACAGGCCGAAGTCGACGAACGCGCCGGCCACCGGGACGCCGTCGACCAGCAGGTGGTTCTCGTCCAGGTGCCAGCCGCGCGGGCGAACCACGACCGTGGCGAGTTCGGCGGCGGGCTTGAGAGTGTAGGCCTTGCCGGCCGAGCTGGTGAAGTCGATCCGGCCCTCGAAGGCGTCGATCAGGTTGACCTGCCCACTGACCACGTTCTCCCAGGTCGGGGAGGTGGCGTCCTCGAAGTCGGCGAGCCAGATCCTCGCCCCGGAGTTGAGCGCGTTGATGACCATCTTGCGGTCGGTGGGCCCGGTGATCTCGACCCGGCGGTCCCGGAGGGCGCGCGGCGCCTCGGCGACCTTCCAGTCGCCGGCCCGGACCTCGGCGGTCTCGGGGAGGAAGTCCAGCGTGCCGGTGCGGGCGATCTCGGCCCGTCGGCTCTTCCGCCTCGCCAGGAGCTCCTGTCGACGACCCTCGAAGGCGCGATGGAGGCCCACGACGAA
Source organism: Kitasatospora sp. NPDC029367 (assembly GCF_055569135.1). Classification (NCBI taxonomy): domain Bacteria; kingdom Bacillati; phylum Actinomycetota; class Actinomycetes; order Kitasatosporales; family Streptomycetaceae; genus Kitasatospora; species Kitasatospora sp. NPDC029367. Next base: position 283,934 of record NZ_JBVHYH010000001.1, on the reverse strand, counting down.
GGCGACCGCCTCCGGGGTGAGCACCTCCTCGGCCCGATGGACGCGCGGTCCGGCGACAGTGACGACCGGAGCGGCGGGGGAGGCGCCGACGGGCCCCTGATCTGCAGCCATGAGCAGGACACTCCTAAGACGGTTGAGCCTGGCGAAGGGAGCTCCGGTGGGAACTTCCTCGGGTACTTCCTCGATCGTTACCCGCCTGTCGGCGGATTCGATTCTGTAAGGTGGAGACTAGTTTCCGCGATACAGAATTTCAACGGTTTGTTGAAGAGGTCGCCGGGACTCTACTCCTCCCCGACAGCGAAGGGAACGCCGGTGGTTGCGACCCCCGACACAGCATCGACGACAGGCGCCGACCGCGCGAGCGGCGGCGTGCAGTCCGTCGAGCGCGCCTTCCAACTCCTGGAGGCGCTGGCCGACTCGAGTGGCGTGGCCACCCTCAGCGAGCTCTCCACCAGCTCCGGCCTCCCGATGCCGACCATCCACCGACTGGTTCGTACCCTCGCCCAGCAGGGCTATGTCCGCCAGGACACCGCCCGGCGCTACACCCTCGGCCCCCGGCTGATCCGGCTCGGCGAGACGGCCGGCCGACTGCTCGGCAGCTGGGCCCGCCCGTACCTGGCCGAGCTCATGGAGGCCACCGGCGAGACCGCCAACCTGGCGGTGCTGGAGGGCGGCGAGGTGGTGTACGTCGGACAGGTGCAGTCGCGGCGCTCGATGCGGATGTTCACCGAGGTCGGCCGACGGGTGCAGCCGCACTGCACCGGCGTCGGCAAGGCGCTGCTCGCCCAGCTCCCCGAGGACGAGGCGCGTGCGGTCCTGGGCCCCAACCCGCTGCCCGCGCACACCGAGTACACCCTCACCGACCCGCAGGCGCTGATGGACCAGCTCGCCGAGGCACGCGAGCGCGGGTACGTGGTCGACGACCAGGAGCAGGAGATCGGCGTCCGCTGCATCGCCCTCGCCGTCCCGGGCGCCCCCACGCCCACCGCGCTCTCGGTGTCCGGCCCGGAGGCCCGGATCCGGGCACTGGAGGAACAGGCGGGAGCGTCCGCACTGGTACCGGTGATGCACCAGATCGCGGCCCGGCTCGGGCAGGTCCTGGCACCCTGACGATCAGTCAACAGGCGTCCTCGACAAGAGCGATCGGGCCGGTGACGGCGCCCCGCCGTTCGAGTGGCGGTGGGCGAGTTGCGGCGCCGCCGCGTCGGCGGCTCGGACACCCTGGGGCGGACGCGGCCCGCGACGGCGCGGGCCGCCGGAGCACGGGAACAGGGTGAACGGCGTGGCACAGCACGGAGCACGGGGCGGCGCGGGGCGCACGGGATTCGGCCGGATCGGACGGGTCGGCCGGGCCGGATGGGGCGGCCGGATCGGATGGGGCGCGGCGGTGACGGCGGGCTGCGCGGCAGCCGCACTGGCCGCCGGCCCGTCCTGGGCGGTGCGGCACCCGGTGCCACGCCCGGACCTGGGGGTCGTCGCGCCGGGTGCGCCCGAGGCGTCCACACTGCCGGCCGTGGTCGCCAAGCCGTCCACATCGCACCTGGAGGTGGTCCGGATCGACCCGGACCCGGCGTCGCCCGGCGGCACCACCACCATCCACGCCTTCGTCGCCAACGCGGGCCCGGACACCACCGCGTCCCCGTTCACGGTGACGGTCACCCTCCCGAACGGGGTGACCGCGGACCCCCCGTTCTACCCCACGGACTGTGAGGTCGTCGCACGCGGCAGGCAGGTGCGCTGCGTCTTCGGCCCCGGGCTGAAGGAGGGACGCAGCGCGACCGCCCTCGTCCCGGTCCTGCTCTCCCCCGATCTGCCGCCCGGGGTCCTGGCGGGCGGCTCGGTCGAGGTGCGCAGCGCGGACGACCCGGGGGGCATCCGCCACCGGGAGCCGTTCGACATCCGGGTCGTCGAGACGACCGAGGGCTGACGGCCGGATCGCCCCACCGGTCACCGGCCGCCGGCGAGCGGCTGCCGGATCCCGGTGACCGGTGGGGCGGGCTCGTGGTTACCGGTACACGTGGTCACCGGTACACGTGGTCACCGGTACAGGTGGTTACCGGTAGACGTGGTCACCGGCAGACGTGGTCACCGGCAGACGCGGTCACCGGTAGACGCGGACGTAGTCGGCGGCCATGGTGATCGGGGCGTTCCCCTGCGGCGCCGGGTGGTACTTGCCGGCGCTCACCGAGAGGTTGAGGATCAGGTACGCCGAGAAGTTGGCCCCGACACCCTTGCCGTCCGAGAACACCTTGACGCCGTTGACGTACCAGTCCACCGAGTTGGCGCCGTAGTAGGTGCCGATGGTCACCCACTGGTCGGCGGCGACGGCGCTCGCATCGGTGTAGTAGTCGGGGTTGCCGGGGTTGACGTGGTTGGTCAGCTCCAGCAGGTTCGGGTTGTCGGGGTGGTACTCGAAGGAGTCGATCTCCCCGTTGCCGTTCTTCCAGGTCCACAGGGCGGGCCAGGCGCCGGTGCCGGCGGGCAGCTTGACCCGGGTCTCGGCGTAGTCGCCGGTCTTGACCTGGAAGCCCTCGGCGGAGCCCTCGGTGGTCAGGAAGCCGGTGTTCCAGGACTGCTTGCCGTTCTCCAGGGTGGGGCCGCCCGGGGCGGCGGTGAACGTGGCGACGCCGTTCCCGACGGTGACGTTGTTCTTGTTCAGCCAGTCGAGCTTGTTGTCGTCCGGGTTGTGGTTCCCGTACTTGTACGAGGTGCTCTTGTCACCGACCCAGCGCTGGCCCCAGTTGATCGGGCCGTTGAACTCGTCGGACCAGGTCAGCGACTTGCCCGCGATCGGGGAGGACGGCGCCGAGGTCGTCGGGGTGGCCGTGGCGGTCGGGGTGCTGGTCGGGGTCGGGGTCGCGGTGGGGGTCGCGGTCGGCTTCGCGGTGGGGGTCGCCGTGGGGGTCGCGGTGGGGGTCGCCGTCGGGGACGGGGCCGGCGTGGGCGTACCCGTGGCCGAGACCACCAGCTGCTGCGAGGGCAGGTTGTGCCACGCGCCGCCGAGGTCCTGCCAGAAGCCGAACTGGGTGTACGTCCCGGCGGCCAGGGTGCGGGCGGCGCTGGTGTAGTTGAATCCGCCGGGGCAGATCTGCACGTTGCTCGCGTTGCCCGGGAAGTCCAGGTTGGTGCCGCGCGCGTCACGGACGCCGACGCCGACGGTCTTGGCGGTGAAGCAGGACGAGGAGTGCAGGGCCAGCGAGGCGGTGCCGGCCTTGCCGGCGACCATGGTGGCGGGGGCGAGCCGGTCCTGGGTGACGGTCGGGCCGGTGGCGGCCTGGGCGCCGGAGACGGACGGCAGGCCGAGCAGGCCGGCGCCGGTGATGGCGAGCGCCCCGGTCGTGGCGAGGGCGGCGTTGCGGCCGCGGTGGGACGGACGGGCGTGGCGGGGCGCGCGACGGCGCCGGGCAGGCTGGTGCATGGGGATCCTCTGCGACGCCTGCGAGGTGAGCTGTCGGATTCGGGCTGCAGTTGCCCGGCCGCCTGTGGAGCGGCTTCACCCCTAGCCGCGACCCGCACGCTGGTGCGTACGGGCCGGGCGCTGACCTTGGTTCCCCCGCTCCCGTCCGCTGTGGTGCTCGGGTACTCGCCGGCGGGTGGACGGGACTCGGCGTCCCGGCGGCGGGGTCCGCGACGGCGGACGACGACTGCAGGCTAGGCAGGCCGTCCGTGGACGGACAACCTGATCAAGCCGGTTGTCGCACAGCTCACAGTGGTGTCGATCAACGACGCTGCGTGGTGGCCGAGTTGATCACCGGAGTCGACGCCGCCCGGTCCCCCCGTCCGGCCCGCCCGGGATGCCGGCCGCACACGGTACGCGGTACGACGGTGGCGGACTGTACCGTGACCGCCACCGTGACAGCCGTGGCGTGGAGCCACCCGTATCCGCCCGGTCGGATAAATTGGAGCCCTGGGATTTTCCACGGTGCACAAGAGCACCGACCAGAGCCGTACGACCCGTCCCCCGTTCCGGAGAAGAGGTTCCGCCCCACCATGACCGCGCCCGCGCCCCTGCCCGCCTTCGCCGGCCGCACCTACGTCTTCCGGGCCGACAACGGCGCGGCCTTCCGCAACTCCTACTCGGCCGACGGCACCCGGCTGCGCTGGGAGGGCCTCGGTGAGTCGGCGGGCCAGTGGGAGGACGTGCGGCTGCACGTCGCCGAGGTCGCACCGGAGATCTACTTCGTCAGCTGGACGGAACAGAGCGGGATCACCGTCAGCCACGTGATGGACCTCAACGCGCTGACCGTACGGGCCTTCTGGACCTTCGAGGGCGAGGGCGGCCGGGTCGGCCAGTTGCACACCGGAACGCTGGAGCGGGTCGCCTGACCGGCGCCGAAACGGACCGCCCCCCCGGGAGCCGCGGCTTCCGGGGGGCGGTGTGTTCCGTGTGTGTTCTGCCCTGTTCCGTGTGTTCTGCGTGTCCTGCGCGTTCCGCGGGCGGCGCCGTCAGACGGTCTGGCCCGGGTGGCCCGGCTGGTTCGGGACCTTGAGGTGCTGGGACAGCCACTCCAGTGAGGACGGCAGCAGGGCGCTCCAGGTCTCGAAGTTGTGGCCGCCGTTCTCGAGCATGCTGTAGGAGACCTTCATCGGGCTCTTCGCGGCGTCGATGAACGCCTCGGTGTCCTGCTTGTAGTTGCCGTCGCCCTTCTTGGTGCCGGCCAGCAGCACGGAGACGTTCGGCTGCGGCAGGTTCTTCAACCGCCACATCAGGTCGGCCTCGTTGCGGCGCTGCTTGCTGCCGCCGAAGAGGTCGCCGGTGGTCGGGTCGTCGGCCGCCTCGTAGTACCCGGAGAGGGACACGGCGGTCGGGAAGACGTCCGGGTGGCGCATGGCCAGCTTGAGCGCGCAGTAGCCACCGGTGGAGTTGCCCATGAAGGCCCAGGCCTGCGGGTCGGTCGAGACCCGGTAGCTGGCCTGGATCGCCGACGGGACGTCCTTGGTGAAGTACGTGTCGGACTGGGCGCCGCCGGGAATGTCCTCGCACTCGGTGTCCTGCGGCAGCGCGGGCGAGGGGCGCATCAGGACCATGACGGTCGGCTGCATCCGGCCCTCCTGCAGCAGCTTGAGCGCGGCGCCCGGGTAGTTGAAGCGGGTGATCAGGTTCTCGGCGATTCCTGGGAAGCCGGTGCTGACGATCACGGCCGGGAACTGCTTCTGCGCGTACTCGGGCTGGAAGTACTGGGGCGGAAGGTAGACGTAGCCCTCGGTCGACAGCCGGCTCTCCTTGCCGTCGATCCGGACCTTGCGGATCTCGCCGGACTGGCTGGGCTCCCGGCCCATGGCGCCGCCGCCCTTGACCGAGGCCTGGCCTATGGTCTCGACCAGCAGTCGGCCGGAGGCGTCCGCCTTGTTGTGGATGACGACCGGGCCGGTGCTGCCCGTGCCCATCAGGTCGTCCCAACTGCTGTAGAAGGCGAAGTAGTTGTTCGCCACCAGCCCGAGCGCGGCGAGCACCGCCAGCTGGGTGGCGAGCAGCGCGCCGATCCGGCCGAGCACCGCCTGCCAGCTCTTCCGGGCGAGTCTGGGCCAGAGCCAGACCGTGCCGACCATCATCACGACCGCCATCAGCACGGCCAGTGCCAGCACCTTGTGGCTCGTCAGACCCATTTTCCAGTTGCTCCCACGCCTCGAACTCCCACCCCTCCGTTCAGGGACATCCGAGGAGGTCACCCCGGTTCCCCCACCGGGGCGCGAGCACCAACCCTAGCGGGAGCTGTGAGGAAGCTGATCGGGGGCTGTGGGCAGGCCGCGAACAGATGACAGAGTTCAACTTTCAGATAACAGATAACAGATAACAGATTTCGAAAGTTGTTTGCTGTCATCTGTTCGCTGTCCCCCGTTCGATCGCGCCCGTTCGCCGCCGGCCCGCTACTCCCCCGCCGGCTGAGCCCACAGCCGTAGCCCCACCGTGAGTTCGCGCATGCAGCGGGCACCGAGGTCCTGCGGGGAGCCGGGGCCGGTGACAGCGGCGTCGGAGCCCGCCCACTGCTCCAGGGCCACCCGGATAGCCGCCGTGGCCGCGGCCGCGGCCAGCCGGACCTCCAGCGGATCGACGCCGTCCGGACAGCGGGCGGCCAGCACACCCCGCAGCCGCTCCTCCGACCCGGCGTGGACCCGCTGCCAGGTGCCGTCCAGCCGCGGGTCGCGCAGCAGGTCGCGGGTCCAGTGCATCGCCTCGACGGCCGCGTCGTCGGCCGGGGTGAGCGACTCGACGGCCGAGCGCTCCAGCGCCTCGCGCAGCGGTATGTCCGCCGGGCTCTCGGCCAGCAGGTCCATCCAGCGCTGCCCGCCGGCCGCCAGCAGCGGGGCGACGGCGTCCTCCTTGACGGAGAAGTAGCGGTAGAAGGTGCGCAGCGAGATGCCCGCGGCGGCGGCGATCTCCTCGGCGGTGGTCGCCTCGGCGCCCTGCTCGGCGAAGAGCGCGGCGGCGGTGCGGGCGATCTCCAGCCGGGTGGCGTCACGGCGGCGCTGGGTCAGGGTCGGGCGTCCGGTCACAGGGGTCAGCGTACGCAAGCGATCACAGTCACGACACATCGCGCCCGAGTGGCACATCAAGCCTTGTTGGCACAACGTGACACATGGACGTACCGTGTCTCTTGAGGTCGAGAGACCACGAACGAAGGAGGACCACCATGGAGCGCTTCAGCGGACGGAACGTCCTGATCACCGGCGGCGGCTCTGGCATCGGCCAGGCGACCGTGCACCGGATCCTCGCCGAAGGCGGGAAGGTCGTCGCCGTCGACGTCAACGAGGACGGCCTGAAGAAGACCCTGGACCGCGCGGCCGCCGAGGGCACCGCCGACCGCCTGACGATCCAGGTCCTGGACATCTCGGACGAGGCCGCCGTGGTGGCGGGCGTCGCCGAGGCCGTCGCGGGCCTGGGCGGTCTGGACGTCCTGGTCAACGCCGCCGGCATCCTCCGCTCCTCGCACACCCACGAGACCACCCTGGAGTTCTGGAACAAGCTCCTCGCCGTGAACCTGACCGGCACCTTCCTGATGACCCGCGAGGCGCTCCCCGCGCTGCTCGCCACCGGCAAGGGCGTGGTGGTCAACTTCAGCTCCACCTCCGCGAGCTTCGCCCACCCCTACATGGCCGCCTACGCCGCGACCAAGGGCGGCATCCAGTCCTTCACCCACGCGATCGCCTCGGAGTACTCGAAGCAGGGCCTGCGCGCGGTCTGCGTCGCACCTGGCAGCATCGACAGCGGCATGACCAACAACCCGGGCCTGCCCGCCGACGCCGATTTCGGCCTGCTGGCCAAGCTCTCCCCCGCCCTCGGCCACGGCTTCGCGGGCCCGGACACGGTGGCCGGCGTGATCGCCATGCTGGCCTCCGACGACGGCGCCTTCGTCACCGGCACCGAGCTCCGGATCGACGGCGGCACCCACATGTGAGCCCCCGGTCCGGTCACCGGCGGGGCCCGTGCCCTCCCCCATCGGGCACGGGCCCTGTCGGCGTCCTCCTTCTCAGGCTTCTCAGGCTTCTCAGGCTTCCGGTCGCAGTCAGCTGGTAGCGGTCAGCCGGTAGCCCGGGCGTGCCGACCGTTCGAGGCCACGCCCCGCCGGGCGTCGCGGTGGGCGGCCAGGGCGTTGCCGACCGCCGCGAGCGCGGCCCCGAGCAGCAGGAACGCCACCGCCAGCAGGAAGCACGCCCCCGCGATCCGGCGGTAGCCGCCGTGCCGGGCGGGGTCGAGGAACGGGTACGGGTACCAGCCGACCGCGTGGCCGCGGAGTAACGCGTACGTCAGGTAGACCAGCGGGAACCCCAGCCAGCCGAGCACCGTCCGGGCCCGGACGGGCCGGGCGGGCGGGTCGACCAGCCAGTCGGCGAGCACGAGCAGCGGCATCACGCGGTGGACCACGTCGTCCACCCAAGGGATCACCAGCGGCGCCGGGTACGTCGCCAGCAGCGTGCCGTACGCCAACCCGGTGACCACCAGGTAGAGCACCACCGCGCCGCGCACCGCGTCCGGTACGGGCCGGCGGCCGGTCAGCCCGGCCCAGCCGCCGTAGCCGAGGACGGCCGCTCCGGCGAGGTTGGCGAGGTTGGTGAAGTAGCTGAGGAAGTTCACCACCCCGGAGCCGTCCGTCGCCGCGTGGTAGCCGGAGAAGCAGAGTGCGACGACCAGGAAGGCCGCGACGGCGAGCCGGGCGGGGGCGAGCCACGAGTTCATCGTCGGGAACCGCCTCTCTGGGGCGTGGTCCGGACAGGAGCTCTTCGGATTCAAACCCCGGCGGGCGGACCCGGCCACATGAGGGAGCGTTCCAGGAGCGTTCCAGGAGCGGTTCAGGAGCGGTTCAGGAGCGGTTCAGAGCAGGCCTCAGGGGCTGCGCCAGTCGGTGGCCAGGGCCGCCGCCGGGTTGGCGACCAGCAGCAGCTCGCACAGCTCGGGCCCGAAGGTGCGGGCCAGTCGCGGGGCGAGGTCGGTGAGCAGCCGGGTGGGGCCGCCGACCTCGCGGGCCGTCCGGGTGGTGGTGTCGGCGCCGAGCAGCAGCCGTTCGGCGTGGCCCGCCTCGACCAGGTCGGCGATCACCTCGAAGGCCTGGAGGTCGGCGGGGTGGCCGATCCGTGCGGGACTGTCCAGGGCGAGGAACGCCCCCTCGGCGGCGAGGCTGCGGTGCAGCGACCGGTCGGTGAAGCGGGTGAGGTGGCCGAGGAGGATCCGGTCGGGGTCGACGCCGTGCCGCCCGTGCAGCCGGTGCAGGACGCCGTGCGGGTCACCCTCGGGTTCGAGGTGGACGGCGATCGGGGCACCGGTGGCGTGGTGCGCCTCGGCTGCGGCGGCCATCGTCCGGCGGGTGTGCCCGGTCAGCGGGCCCGCGTCGTCGGCGATCTTGATCAGACCGGCCCGGACGCCCTCGGGAGCGCCGGGGAGCCCGGCGCTGAGCTCGGTGACGAAGTGCTCGGCGAGGTCGGCCGACGCGGCGGGGCCTCCGGTCGTGCCGGGGGTACCGGCGGGGAACCGGTCCTCGGGGTAGTGGACCGCCTGGTGCGCGCCGGTGGCGGCGATCACATGGACGCCGGTCGCGCGGGACAGCGCGGCGAGGTCGCCCGTGCCGCGCCCCATGCCCCGCGGGGTCCACTGGACGAAGGAGTGGCCGCCGGCTGCGGCGTACTCGCGCAGCACCGCCTCGGCGGCGACCGGGTCGTCCAGCTCCTGGCCGGGGAGCAGGGGGCTGCGGATGAAGAGGTGGTCGTGGGAGTCGGTGACGCCCAGGTCGCCGGGGGCGAGGTCGCCCAGGACGGTCCGTACGGTGCGGGTGGCGGTCATGCCGCGTCCTCTGCCGGGGTGTCGGTCACGGGAGCGGCGGTCACGGAAGCGCAGGCAGGCGGGGCTGCGGACGCTGCGAAGGTGGCCGTAGCCACCCGGAGGCCGGCCAGGGCCTTGGGGACGCCGACGTACGGGGCCAGGTGGACGATCACCTCGGTGATCTCCTCGCGGCTCATCCCGATCCGCAGGCTGTTGCGCACGTGGTCGGCAAGCTGCGGCTCGACCCCGCCGAGGGCGGTGAGCGCGGCCAGGTTGGCGATCTGGCGGTCGCGCAGAGCGAGGCCGGGGCGCTGGTAGGTACCACCGAAGAGGCTGGTGACGATCCAGTCGGCGAAGCCGGGGGCAAGCGCGTCCAGACCGCTGAGGGTGCCGGCGGCGACCGGGCCGGCGAGCTCGGCGAGCAGGGCGTAGCCGGCTTCGCGGTCGAGCGGCGCCGGTGTGAGGTCGGCGGGGACGAGGCCTGTCGGGACGGCGTCGGTCGGGACGGCGTCGGTCGGGATGGCATCGGCCGGGGTGAGGGGCCGGGTCGCGGCGTCGGCCGGGGCGGTGGCGGTGGCGGGGTTCGTGGCGGGCATCGCGGTGAGGGGGCCTTTCACCAGTGGCGGCCGGCCGGCAGCCGGTCGAGTTCGGGACGGGAGAGGTGCAGCACCCGGAAGCGGGTGCCGGGCGCGTCCTCCGGGGCGGGGCCGGACCAGAGGGCGAGGCTGAGCAGTTCCCAGCGGCTCGGGTCCACGGCGACGGCGGCGGTGTGCAGGGTTGGGTGCGACGGGTGCGCAGGGAGCTCGGCGAGGGCCCGCTCGACGGCCTCGGCCGGGTCGGCGGTCTCCGGAAGCCGGACGATCGTGCGCGTGGCGGTGCTCGGAGCCTCCGTCCGGGCGCCCTCGGCCAGGCCCGCGCCGAGCCAGTGGCGGACGCCCGGGCGGCCGAAGTCTGCGCTCAGACCGCGGAAGCCCGGGCCCCACAGGAACCGGTTCATGCCTTCGGCCGTGCGCCAGAGGTAGAACGGCGCGTACTGGTTGACCGGCGAGCCGTCCTGGCCGCGTTCGCGGACCAGGTACGCCTTCAGGCCGAGGCCGGGGTGGGCGTCCAGCAGGTGGCCCTTGTCGGCCACGCGCCGACGGATGACGGCCATGTCGTAGTCGGCGGGGAGGGTGATCTCGTACTGCATGGCATGCACTGCGGGCTCCCTGGGTCGGGGCGAGTGGCGGCCGTCGAGTCGCAGCGTCGGCTGACGCGCTCGGTGGACAGACGGGCTCGGTGGACGGTCTCCGCTGGTGAACGGGAGGGGCGGGTCGCCGCCCGTCAGGCCCGGCGGTGGGTGGCGAGCAGGCCGAGGGCGCCGCGGACGGCCTGTTCGAAGGGGGCGGCACTGTCCGCGGCGCGGGCCAGGACGTAGCCGCCCTGGACGACGGCGACCACGGCCGCGGCGGTGTCCGCCGGGTCGAGGCCGGCGGCGAACTCGCCGTGCGCCTGGCCCTCGGCGATCAGCTCGGCGACCCGGCCGCGCAGCCAGTCGAAGGTCTCCTCGACCGGGGCGCGCAGCTGCGGGTCCGCGACCACGTCAGGGTCCTGGGCCATCCGGCCGATCCGGCAGCCGCGCAGCACCTCGCGGTCGCGGTGCAGGTAGGCGGCGATCCGGTCGAACGCGGTGCCGGGGGCGGTCAGGTCGGCCTCGGCGATGCTCCGCATCTGCTCGGCGCTGCGGCGCAGGGCGGCGGCGGCGAGGCCGGGCTTGCCGTCGAAGTGGTGGTACATGCTGCCCTGGCCGACGCCGGAGCGCTGCTGGATGGCCTTCGGACTGGTGCCGACGTAGCCGCGCTCCCAGAGGAGGGCCTGGGTGCTCTCGATGAGGCGGTCCTGGGTGGTCATGGCTCCACTGTACATACCAGTAGGTACAGAGGGAAGAGGCTTCTTCGACACCGGGAGCGGGAGCAGGGACGGAGCGACGTGGGGTCGGTGGGGTCGATGGGCGCCGGCCGGCGGAGGGAGACGGAAAGACCGAGGGCCGTGCGCCGCCCCCCGGCGGCCACGGCCCCTCGACCGTTCGTCATCCCCCGCACCGGCCACGGGCATTCGGCCCGACCAGGTGGCGCGCGTCACGTTACGCACGGTGTCGGGCGTCACGCCGCACAGGGAGTGCGCGGCGCCCCGCGCGGGCGGGCGCTCAGGGCAGTTCGCGCCGGATCACCGGTGCCACCTCGGCCGCGAACAGCTCCAGTTGCTCCCGCTGCACATCCTCGGTCAGCGCGTCGACCCCGATCCCGACCACCTCGTTGCCGAAGGCCTCGTGGTAGCGGTGGATCTTCTCGATCACCTGCTGCGGGCTGCCGACCAGGGCCGAACCTTCCTCCAGCGCGTCCTCCAGTGAACGGAACGGCGAGTTGTTGTGCTTGCCCGCCGCCGAGTTGACCATGGCGTCCCAGTACGGCCGGAAGCCCTCCACCGCGTCCTGCGAGCGCCTGGCGACGTACAGCCCGCCGAAGCCCGCGCCCACCCGGGCCTCCTTCGGGTCGCGGCCGTAGTGCTCCCAGCGCTCGCGATAGTCCTCCACCAGGGCGCGGTACTTGGCCAGCGGGTGGAAGGAGTTGGCGGAGAACAGCGGATCGCCGTAGCGGGCGGCGAGGTCGGTCGAGCGGGTGCTGCTCGCGCTGCCGTGCCAGACCGGGATCGGGTCCTGGAGCGGACGCGGCGAGACGGTCGCTTCCGTGAGCGGCGGACGGGTCGAGCCCCGCCACGTCACCTTCTCCTCCCGCCAGAGCCGGTGCAGCAGGCCGTAGTTCTCGGCGAGCGCCTCCCACTGGCGCTCCTCGGGGAGGCCGAACAGCCCGAAGTGGCGCGGGTCGTTGCCCTTGCCGATGATCAACTCGATCCGGCCCCCGGAGAGTTGGTCGAGCATCGCGTAGTCCTCCGCGACCCGGACCGGGTCCAGGATGCTCAGCACCGTCACCGTGGTGAACAGCCGGATGGTGCTGGTGCGGGCGGCGATCGCGCTCAGCAGCACGGGCGGCGCCGGGGAGAGGAACGGTTCGCCGTGCCGCTCCCCCACCCCGTAGCCGTCGTAACCGAGTTGCTCGGCGAGGACGGCCTGGTCGACCACGTTCCACAGCTTCTGCTGCGGGGTGCGGTGGATGCCGGTGACGGGGTCGGGGGTGTTGGCGACGAGGGATGAGACGGTGAACCGCACGGCGGTCTCCTTGGGGGCGCTCGGTGGTCGGACGACGGAACGGCGCTGGCCCGTCCGGGGCGCTGCGGGTGCGGGGCGCGCGGGGCACCGGACCGACGCGGGGAGCCCGTGACGACGCGGCGTGGTGCGTCGCGCGTGGCACCGGCGGAGGCGCGGGTACGGAGGCAGGGGTACGGCCGCGCGGCGCTGCGCTCGGACGGGCAGCACCGGGGGTGGACCGGGGCGGGCCTGGCGGCCCGCGGGCGGCGTCAGCGCACGGTGCTGCGGCGGTGGCGGCGACAACAGCGGGGCACGACGGTCACGGTGGCCTCGGCCGCTACGGTCCGGACTGCCATCACGCTCCCCCTCCGCCTCGTCCGCACGCGGCCGAAGCCGGCCCCGCGCTGCCCCACCTGGTCCTCCGCGAGGATAAGCAGCGGAGGAAGGCGGGGCAAGACACTCCCAGGGGCTTGATCGGGCGGTGCCGACTGGCAAGATGTCCGGCATGAGCTACCTCGCCGCGGATGACCGCTATGCCTCGATGACCTACCGGAAGGCCGGCCGCAGCGGAGTTCAGCTGCCCGCCGTCTCACTGGGGCTCTGGCACAACTTCGGTGACGCCCAGCCGCTGGAGGTGCAGCGGGCCGTGCTGCGCCGGGCCTTCGACCGGGGCGTCACCCACTTCGACCTGGCGAACAACTACGGACCGCCGTACGGCAGTGCGGAGCGCAACTTCGGCTACCTGTTCGCGCAGGACTTCCGGCCGTACCGCGACGAACTGTTCATCGCCACCAAGGCCGGCTGGGACATGTGGCCCGGCCCGTACGGAAACGGCGGCAGCCGCAAGTACCTGCTGGCCAGCCTGGACCAGTCGCTGGGCCGGATGGGGCTGGACTACGTCGACGTCTTCTACTCGCACCGCTACGACCCGGACACCCCGATCGAGGAGACGATGGGGGCGCTGGACAGCGCGGTGCGCTCGGGCAAGGCCCTGTACGCGGCGATCTCCAACTACCCTGCGGAGCAGCACCGGGAGGCGGTGGCGATCCTGCGCGAACTCGGGACGCCGGTGCTGCTGAACCAGTCGGCCTACTCGATCCTCAACCGGAACGTGGAGGAGGGCGGTGTGCTGGAGGCGGTGGGCGACACCCGGACCAGCCTGATCGCCTATTCGCCCCTCGCCCAGGGACTGCTGACGGATCGCTACCTGTCGGGCCGGGTCCCGGCCGGCTCGCGCATGTCGGTGGGGAAGTTCCTGAAGGAGGAGGTGCTGACCGAGTCGAAGCTGGACCAGCTGCGGGCACTGAACAAGGTCGCCGAGGAGCGCGGGCAGACGCTGGCCCAGCTCGCCCTGTGCTGGGTGCTGCGGGACCCGCGGGTGGTCTCGGTGATCATCGGCGCGAGCAGCGTGGCCCAGCTCGACCAGAACCTCGACGCACTGGCCGGCGGGCCGCTGACGGAGGAGCAGCTGGCGGAGATCGACCGGCTGAGCGCGTGACAGGGAACGGGGAACGGGCCACGGGCGAGGGGCCACAGGCCAGGGGCCACGGGTGACGGTGACGGGCGACAGATGACGGATAACAACTGACAGACAACAGCCGACAGATAACAGCTGACAGATTTCGAAATCTGTCAGCTGTTATCTGTTCGTCGACATCTGTCATCCGCCACCTGTCGGCGGTCAGCGTCGGATGCCGATGCCCAAGGCCGGGAGAACCGTTTCTGCTACCCGGTGGGCCTCCTCGAGCAGCGGGTTCCCGGAGAGGATGAAGGTGTCGACGCCCAGCGCCTCGAACTCCTTCAACCGCTCGACCACCTGGGCCGTCGAGCCGACCACCGCCGTCCCCGGACCGGGCCGGAACAGACTCATGCCCGGCCAGAGATTGGGGTAGGCCTCCAGCTCGCGGGCACGCGCCGGGACCTTTCCGCCGTGCTGACGGAACTGGCGCTGCCAGCCCACGCCGTCCTCCCCCTCGGCCGATCCCAGCTGCCGGGCGTACGTCGCCTCGCTCGTCACGTCCAGCAGCCGGTCGGCGGCGGCCCAGGCCTCCTCCTCGGTGTCCCGAACGATCAGGTGCAGCCGCAGCCCGATCCGCACTCTCCGTCCGTGCGCGGCGGCGCGCTCGCGGACCAGGTCGAGCTTCTCCTTGAGCAGGTGCGGCGGCTCACCCCAGGTCAGGTAGACGTCCACGTGCCGGGCGGCCATCTCGATTCCCGCCGGCGAACTGCCGCCGAACCAGAGCGGGATGCCACCGGGCTGCACCGGGGTCAGCTCGCGCAGACTCGCACCGGCGTTCTTCAACCGGTAGAACTCACCCTCGTGGTCGAAGACTTCGCCCGCTGTGAGGCGCTTGACGATCGACCAGTACTCGGCGCTGAGGCGGTAGCGGTCATCGTGTTCGACGTCCAGGCCGTACTCGCGCAGCTGCGCGGTGGAGCCGTTGACCACGTTGAAGCGCAGCCGCCCGCCGTGCAGGTGGTCGAAGCTGAGCGCCATCTTGGCGAGCAGGGTAGGCGAGACCAGACCGGGATGGACGGCCAACAAGGGCTTGAAAGCTGGTCCGGTGGCCGCGGCGAGCGCGCTGCCGAGCGTCCAGACGTCGTACAGGTCAGTGGCGAGCAAGGCGCCGGTGTAACCCAAGCGCTCGACACTGCCTGCGAGTTGCTGCAGGTACCGCAGGTCCACCGGGCGTCGGCCGGAGGGCTCCCAGGGGTAGTGTCCTTCGCGCGGGATGATGTACCAGAGGACTTCGGAGGCCACGGCTCAGCTGTCCTTCCCGAGTGCGGCGGCCACCGGGGCCTCCAGAGCGGACAGTTGGGCGTCGGCGACGGTCAGCGCGCGGTCGATGAAGCCGACCCGGTGGAAGATGTCCGCTGCCTCCTGCTGCTCGGCCACGAACGCGTCGGTGGCCGGCTCCAGTTGCCAGGGCAGCGCGACGAGCGCGGCACGCCAGTCTGCGGCCGTTCCGCCCAGCTCCCGGGCCGCGATCGCGGCCGCCTCGGCCGGGTGGGCGGCCACCCAGGCGTCCGCCCGGCGCAGCGCGGTGGCGATCGCGGCGACCACCTCGGGGCGGTCGGTGGCGAAGTCCCGGCGGGTGAAGAAGACCGAGCGGTCGGTGATGACGTCCCCGGTACGGATCAGCTCGCGGAACTCCCCACCGCGACGGGCCGCGGCGAGCTCGGCACCCTGGGCGATCCAGCCCGCGATCTCGCCCTCGCGCAGCCTCCGGGCCTGGTCCTCCCCCGCCACCGGCCGCGCCGGGGTGACGTCCTCGCCGTACGAAAGCCCATGCCCGTCCAGGGTCTTGGCGAGCAGATGGGTCTGCCAGGAGCCGACGCCGAGCACCACGGTGCCGCCCTTGAGGTCGGCGACCGTACGCACCGGCCCGGCGTCCAGGACGAGCAGCGCGCCGTGGTCGGGGCGGGGCGCGGAGACCACCGCGTACACCAGGTCGTGGCCGGCCGCCTGGGCGGTGATCGGCGGGGTCGAGCCGGTGCCGCCGAAGTCGATGGTGCCGTCGGCGAGCAGCTCTCCGGTACGGGTGCCGTCGGTGTAGTGGTGGAACGCGCCGCTCTCCCCGAGCGGGGCCAACTCCTCATCCAGGTAGGGCAGTCGGGCGAGGTAGTAGAGCGTGGGATTGCTGGCGTGAACGCCGAGGGTGACGGTCATACGGTCAACTCCGTTGGTGCGTAAGGGATCATGCGAAGACGCGCTGTGCTGTACGGGAGGGGTGGAGCGGCGGAGCGGCAGAGCAGTGGAACGATGGAGGCTCGGCGGAACGCCGTTCAGTGGACGCCGAGGTCGGCGAGCAGTCGGCGGCGCAGGTCGGCGAAGGCGGCGTCGGCCGGGTCCCGGGGGCGTTCGACGCCGACGGCCTCGTCCCGCACCAGCAGACCGTCGCGCAGTACGGCAACGCGGTCGGCGAGCCGGACGGCCTCGTCCACGTCATGGGTGACCAGCAGCACGGCGGGCCGGTGGCGGCGGACGAGATCGCCGACCAGGTCCTGCATCCGCAGCCTGGTCAGGGCGTCCAGCGCCGCGAACGGTTCGTCCAGGAGCAAGAGTTGCGGCTCCCGCACGAGCGCTCTGGCAAGTGCGACGCGCTGCGCCTCGCCGCCCGAGAGGGTGGCCGGCCAGTCCTCGGCATGCCCCTCCAGGCCCACCTCGGCGAGTGCCCTCAACCCGGTCCCCCGGGTCGCCGCGCCGCGCGGCAGGCCGACCGTGACATTGGCCAACACCCGCTTGGAGGGGACGAGTCGGGGCTCCTGGAACACCACAGTGCGGACCGGCGGCACCAGTACGGTGCCCTGGTCAGCCTGGTCCAGCGCGCCGAGGATCCGCAGCAGGGTGGTCTTCCCGGTGCCGCTGGCACCGAGCAGGGCGACGAACTCACCCCGGGCGATGGACAGATCGACGCCGTCGAGCACGGCCCTGGTACCGAACACCCGACGCAGCCCGCGCAGATGGACGGCGGGGGCCGCGCCATCAGCGGCCGCGGCGGCGCTCACGGTGGTGCTCACGGCGGCGCCCACGGTGGTGCTCACGGGCGGGGCCGGGGCGGGGGCCGAGTCGGCGGGGGCGGTCATCGGGCGGCTCCTCGGACGGCGCGGCGCCACGGCATCAGCAGCCGTTCCAGGATCCGGACGATGCCGTCGGCGGCGAGGCCGAGCAGACCGTAGATCAGGATGCAGACGGCGAGCACGTCGGTGCGTGAGTAGTTCTGGGCCTGGGCCATCAAGTAGCCGATACCCTCGGTGGAGTTGATCTCCTCGGCGGCGATCAGGGCGATCACGCTGAGCGTCATGGAGAGCCGCAGACCGGACAGCAGGGAGGGCAGCGCCCCGGGCAGTACGACCGTCCGCACGATCGCCCAGCGGCCCAGGCCGAAGCTGTGCATCGCCTCCACCAGCTTGCGGTCGGTGTTGCGGACCCCGCCCGAGGCGGAGACGTACATCGGGAAGCTGGTGGCCACCCCGATCAGGGCGACCTTCGCGGTCTCGGTGATGCCGAACCACACCATGAAGAGCGGGACGAGCGCCAGGAACGGTACGGTGCGCAGGACTTGGACCGCCGAGTCGAGCAGTTCCTCACCGAGGCGGGTGAATCCGGTCACCACACCGAGCACCAGTCCCGTGGTGGCACCGAGCAGTAGTCCGAGTCCGGCCCGGGCGAGCGACACGGTGAGGGCGTCGGTCAGCTGGCCATTGCCCCACAACTCACCGACGGCTTCCGCGACCTGGGCCGGCGAAGCGAGTACGTCCTGGGTCAGCGCACCGGTGGCGGAGGCGAGCGCCCAGCCACCGAGCAGGGCCAGCGGACCGAGCGTGCGCAGCAGCACGGCGAGGACGCGCGGGCGGGGCCGTCGGAGCCGGGCCTGCGGCGGCACGAGACCCGCGGCCAGGGCGGCTCGGGTGTCCTCGGAGTCCTTTTCCGTTGCGAGCACGGTCACTTGGCACCGCCTCCGAAGGTGTCGATGTCGATCAGGTACGGCTTGACGTCGACCAGCTGCTTGGTGACCTTCTGGTCGGCGAAGAACTGGGCGACGGTGCCGAAGCGGGCGGTGTCGGCCGGCGAGATGGCGCCGGCCGGGGCGGCCTGCCGGCTGACGTTCACCGCGACCTCCTTCTCCGCCGGGGTGACGGCGGTCGGGCCGGAGTCGGTGAAGACGTTGAGATAGGCGGCCGGATCGGCCTTCTCCTTGGCGCCGTTGTCGCGCAGGTAGGCATAGAAGGCCTTGACCACGTCTGGGTGCTTGTCGGCGAAGCCGTTGCGCACTGCCCAGACCGCATAGTTGTCGGAGTCGATCGCCTTGCCGTCGACCAGGAAGTGCGCGCCGGCATTGGCGATGGTGGGCGTGGAGAAGGTGTTCCAGGTGGCCCAGGCGTCCACCTGGCCGGAGTTGAAGACTCCCGAGGTCTGGTCGGCGCGCAGATAGACCCGCTGGACCTGGTCGGCCGGGACCCCGTTCTTCTCCAGCGCCCTGAGCAGGAGGTACTCGCTGGTGCCGCCCTGGGAGACGGCGACCTTCTTGCCGACCAGGTCCTGCACGGTCTTGATGGGCGAGTCGTTCTTGACCAGGATGCCCTCGCCGACGCCGTCGGGGGCGGTCTGGGCGAACAGCTTGAACCCGGGCTTCTGGGCGAGCGCGGCGACGGCCGAGGTGATCGAGCCCTGGGCGACGTCGAGCTGGTCGGCGGACAGGGCCTGCGCGGCGGGGGCGAACGGGCCCGCACTGCCGGTCCAGGCGACCTTGGCGTGGACGGCCGCCAGGGCCCGATCCAGCGAGCCGTCCTTCTTGCCACGGGCGAGGAACCCGTTGTTCCCGGGGTCGGGAAGGCGGAGCACGGTGTCGGCCTTGCCGCCGGCCCCGCCTCCGGCGGAGGCACTGCCCCCGTCGGCGGAGGAGCCGCAGGCGGCCAGGGCGGTGGTGGCGAGCAGCGCGGTGGCAGCGAGGGCGAGGCGGGCGGTGTTCACGGGGTCTCCAAAGCGGGTGACAGATGACAGCTGACAACTTTCGAAAGTTGTTCGCTGAACTCTGTTATCTGAAATCTGTTCGCTGAAAGTTGTTCGCCGAACTCCATCGGGCTGGCGTAGGGCGGTGGCGGGCGGCATCCGGCGGCGTCGGGCTGGCAGCGGACGGCATCCGGCGGTGTGGAGCTGGCGTCGGACGGCACAGCCGACCGGCCGGACCGACGACCGGACGGATGGTCAGCCGGTCACGCTCGCCACACGCCCACCGCCCGCCGCTCGCGCAGCAGCTCACGCGCAGCGCGGAGCGGCTCCGGGTCGGCCCAGGCGCGGACGTCGACCGGTGTGGCGAGGAAGCCCTGCTCGGCGAGGAAACGTTCCTGCTGGCCCAGCAGCTCCAGCCGCTCCTCCGAGAGGTCCAGGTGCAGTGTGCGGTGGCTGCCCGCCGCGTAGGCACCCGCAACGCCCTCCGCACCCGCGCCGGTCTCGGCCTGGAGGATCCTGGCCACCTCCGCCGGACGCTCGGCGGCCCAGTCGGCGGCCTGCAGCAGGACCGCCAGGAAGCGGGCGACCAGCTCCGGGTGCTCGTCCAGCAGCCGCTGGTGGACGGTGACCGGCCGGGGCGTCCCGTTGTTGACCCGGGCCCGGCGGTCCGGGGCCGCGTCCAGCTCCACCGCCACCTCCGCGCCGATCCGGCGGGCCGCCTCGACAGCCACCGCCCCCTTCACGTACACGGCGTCCACCAAGCCGTCTCGCAATGCGGACAGCTCGGCGGACCACTGCCCGCCGCCCGGGGCGGCCGGCACGTCGACCAGCTCGGCGTCCTCCAGCCCGAGACCCGCGAGCGCCAGGGCGCCCCGGAAGCCGGCCAGGGCCATGGCCCGCCAGAAGTCGATGCCGATCCCATGATGTGGCACCGCTAGCCTCAGCCCGCGCAGCTGCCCGGGCTCGGCTATGCCGCTCCCTGCCCGGACCAGGACGACCTGCCGCTCCTCGATCCAGGTCAGCCCGATCAGCCTGGTCGCCTCCCCACGCGAACGGGCCCACAGCGCGGGGACGTTGCCGCCCTCGCGGAAGAGCCCGGTGAGCGCGTGGGTGTAGTGGTGGTCGGCAGCCACCTCCGGCGGGGCGCCCTGGAGCGAGCGGACGGCGATCCCGTCGGCGGCGAACTCCCGCGCCAGCCACCCCTGATCGGCGGCAATGCCGGTCGCGGTGGGCACCGGGCAGCGGGTGAACCAGAGGGTTTCGGGAACGGCGGAGGAGCTCGGCGAACGACTGGGCACGGGGCGTGGTCCTCTTCGGGGGTCCGACGACGGTCGGAGACATCGGAGTTCGGGTGCGCCGCTGCCGCGCGACAGGGCGCGCAGCAGCGAGCGGAAAGCAGAGCGCAGAGCGCACACCGCACGACGTACGAAGGCGACAGGCGCAGGAACAGGGGAAACGAGGAGCGTCAGCGACGACAGCAACAGGAGGGAACACACCGGTGGGACGTCACGGCGCTGCTCCTTCCGGTTCCGGCGCACGGGAATCCACGCGTCGCGGCACACGGGTGCACCGAGCGCGGCGAGGTGGGACGGCGATGATGATGGCGATGGCGATGGCGATCATGCGCCGTCCGTACCGAGGAGCGGGCGGCGCGATGCGAGGAGCGTTCCACGCCGGCCGATCCGGAAGCAAGCCTTTGCCACATGGTGGGACCAGTTGTTCATCAACGCCATGCCATTGCAACGTTGTTGACATATCTCCGCAGCACTCGCTGCCCTACGCTGAGACTCCCTCCGGCGCACCGCCCGGAGCCACGAACCGAACGCGAGGTGCCATGGCCGAGGCCGCCACCGCCGTCCAGAGCCCCCCGGCCGGCGCCCAGGCCGTCCAGCGCGCGCTCGGGCTGCTGCACTGTTTCCACGACAACGGCCCCGACCTCAGCGCCTCGGACCTGGCCCGTCGAATGGACCTCTCGGTCTCCACGGCGCACCGGCTCGCCCGCACGCTGGTCAGCGCCGGGTTCCTGGAGCAGGACGATCAGACGGCGCGCTACCGGTTGGGCCCGGCGGTCGCCGAACTCGGCCAACTCACCTTCCACCAGCGCGGACTGCACCTGGCCGGCCCCGAACTGGAGCTGCTCTCCCGGCGCACCGGAACGACCGCCGACCTGGCGATCCGCAGCGGCCCGCACGCCGTCATCCTGGTCGGCGGCTCGGTCCGGCCGGACACCGGGCTCGGCCTGCGCCGACCGCTGCACTCCACCGCGCTCGGCAAGGTCCTGCTCGCCTGGCCGCGCGCGGGTGAGGCGGCGGTGTCCGCGCTCGGCCCGCTACCCTCCTTCACCGACCGTACGATCACCGAACCAGCCCTCCTGGAAGAGGAGTTGGCGCGGGTACGGGCGGCCGGTCACGCGCTCAACGACGGCGAGTCCGCCGCCGGGGTGCGGACGCTCGCGGTTCCCGTACTGGACGCCGCCGGACAGGCCCGGTTCGCGCTCGCGGTCCGCTCGACCCCGGCACACCTCACCGACGACCGGCTGGACCGGTTCCTGGCCCATGCCCGGACCTGCGCCGAAGCCCTCTCCGTCCTCCTGCTGCCACCCGACCAACGGGCCTGACCGGCAGACGCACCCACTCGACTCGCACCGCCCACGCCGCGCCAACACGCCGCAGCGGGCCGCCCGTTCAGCAAAGGAACGGACGGCCCGCTGCGACACAGGGAGGCCTCGCGCCGAAGGCCGTGGACCGTGGGCCGTGGGCCAATGGTCATGAGTCAGACGCGGTCGGCCGACGGCCGAACAGGGCTGAGCAGCAGCTCAGTTGACCGGCGTGTACTTGTACCCGACCCGGCGCACCGTCACGATCGAGTCCCGGTAGGCGGGGCCGAGCTTGCGGCGCAGCCGGGCGACGTGCACGTCCACCGTGCGACCGTCCCCGACGTGGCCGTAGCCCCAGACCGCCGAGACCAGGTGGTCCCGGGTGTGCACCCGCTGCGGGTGCTCGGTGAGGTGGGCCAGCAGCTCGAACTCCAGGTAGGTGAGGTCGAGCAGCCGACCGTCGACGTAGGCGTTGCGCCGCTCGGCGTCGACGGCGATGCCGCGTCCGGCGGGCCGGACCGGACGGACGGCGGCCGGTGCGGCGCTCGTCCCCGCGGCGCCCGTCCCCGAACCGCCCGCCCCGACACCGCCCGGCAGCGTGCCCGTAGCGGCGTGCCCGGCCAGGCCGACCGGCCCGGCCGCCGGGCTCTCGGCCGGCACCAGCACCAGGTAGCCGACCATCGGGTGACCGCCGGGCGCGCCGGTCTGTGCACCGTACTGGGCGAGCAGTCCCTGCGGCAGCACGCCCTGCGGCAGGGTGGCGACGACGGCCGCCCCGTCCGGCAGTGCGGCGAGCAGCGACGCGGGCGCCGGCGGTGCGACAGCCCAGGACTGGGTGCCGCCGACGACCGGGGCACCGGCCGCACCGGCACCCGCACCGCCGCCCGGACGGACCGGCCCGACCACGGGCGAGACCGACGGGAGGGAGGGGACGGCAGAAGGGACGACGGAAGGGATGACGGAGGGAACGGCGGAGACGGGAGGGAGGGAGGTCGGAGGAACGGAGCGGACCGCGCGCAGGTGCGGGGTCGCGGTGGGCAGGGGCAGGGTGGCCGTGGAGGAGGAAGACATGGTGTGCCGCTCATTTCGCGCGTGACGGACGGGGTGGAGTCGTCTGCGCGTCGACCGGGCGTACTGCCAGAGCTGGACCGGGGGGACCGGGTTCAGCGGGCGGAGGGCCGGGACGCGCTGGGCGAGCCCGGACACGTCTGATCGAACAGGTGTGGCTGCCGGGACGGCCAGAACGGTTCGAGGGAGTTGCTGGGGCGAACGGTGTTCACTGGTGGTCTCTCCGCGGGACGGGGCGGGGCGGGGCCGGATCGGTCGGCCGCGGGCGCTCCTGACGTGCGCTCCGCTACGGCCTGGTCGACGGGGTCGGTGGTGCGTCGGGCGGCGGCCGGGTGCAGGCCTGGGGCGCCGGGGACGTACCGGAGGGAAGGAAGCCGGTCAGCGACAACAGGCGCTGCAGATCAGCGCGTGGTCGATGTAGCGGCGGACGGTGAGCACCGGCATGACGGGGCCGGGCACGGCGGTGATGCGTCGCTTGCCGACGGTCATCCCTGCTGCCCTCCCCCTTCGTCCTGCCTCGTCGCGCTCCACGCGCTTGCGCTTCATCGCGCTACCTTGCGCTTCGTTGCGCCTCACCGCGCTTCGTTGCGGTGCATCGCGCTTCGTTGGCCGCGCGGCGACACACCCATGGTCCGGTGCGCGCCGGGACGGCTTTCGTCCACAGAGCCTTCCACGCCCGAGCCTGTCTAGGCAACCTTCCGCGCACCGTTCGTCCGACATGTGGACCACCGAATGAGACGTCGGGTGCACGAAGCGCCCCTGACCAGGGCCGATCCCACGGAGCCTCAGGTCCGGGCCGTGGCCCGCCGACGGAGCTCGGCGGCGTGCTCGACCAGCGCCACGAGCAGTTCCTTGCCGTCCTCCCGCAACCGGGCGTCGCACAGCACCACCGGAATGCCCGGGTCGAGGTCCAGCGCGTCCCGGACCTCCTCCGGGGCGAACCGCTCGGTGCCGTCGAAGCAGTTGACCGCGACCAGGAACGGGATGCCGCGCTGCTCGAAGAAGTCGACCGAGGGGAAGCAGTCGGCCAGCCGTCGGGTGTCGGCGAGCACCACGGCGCCGAGCGCGCCGCGCGCCAACTCGTCCCAGACGAACCAGAACCGGTCCTGCCCAGGGGTCCCGAACAGGTAGAGCGCGAGGCCGGGCCGCAGGTCGATCCGGCCGAAGTCCATCGCCACCGTGGTGGTCCGCTTGGCCTCCACCCCCGAGGTGTCGTCCAGCGGGCGGCCCAGCTCGCTGAGCTCCTCCTCGGTGCGCAGCGGCCGGATCTCGCTGACCGCCCCGACCAGGGTGGTCTTGCCCGCGCCGAACCCGCCCGCCACCAGGATCTTCACCGCGGCGGCCGGACCGCCGCGCCAGCGCGGGTCGTTGGCGCTCCCGGCGGGCTTCGGAGCGGTGCTCGGCGGGGTGGGGTCAGAGCGCACGGAGTCCATTGATCACGTCTCGCAGCAGGCGCTCGTCCGGCAGCTCGGCGAGCGGAACGGGTCGGGTGACGCTGATCAGGTCGGCGTCGTAGAGGTCGCCGAGCAGGACGCGCACGACGCTGACCGGCAGGTCGGTGTAGGAGCCGAGCTCGGCGACGGACAGCGGCTCGTGGCGGCACCAGGCCAGCAGGGTCTGGTGCTCCGGGTCGAGGACGTGCGCGGGCACGGCCCCCGCCTCCGGCCCGGGCTCCTTGGCGGTGACCAGCGAGATCAGGTCGAACAGCCCCTCCTCGACCGGCCGGGTGCGGCCCCTGGTCATCGAGTAGAGCCGCACCACCGGTCCGGCCTCGTCGTCGAACCACCGGTCGTCGACCGGGGTACGCGGCCGGAACAGGTCGACCTCGGGTCCACCCGGGGTGTCCTGCTCCGGCCCCGCACCGTCGGGGCCCGCACCGTCCGGGGCCGAGCCGTCGCGGGCCGAGCCGTCGGGCCGGGCACCGTCCGGGGCCGTACCCGCCGGCTCCGCGTCCTCCGGGGTCACCGAGCCGTCCGCCATCGGATCCGCCATCGGACCGCTCAGCCCCTCGGCGCGGCGGTTTCGGTGCGCGGCTCGGCGGCCATGTGCTCGCCGACCCGCTTGACCAGCAGGGCCATCTCGTAGGCGATCTGGCCGATGTCCGCCTCGGCCTCGCTCAGCACGGCCAGACAGCTGCCGTCGCCCGCGGCCGTGATGAACAGGAAGGCCTCGTCCAGTTCCACCATCGTCTGCCGGACCCCGCCGACCTTGAAGTGCCCGCCGGCCCCCTTGGCCAGGCTGTGGAACCCGGCCGCGACCGCGGCGAGGTGCTCGGCATCCTCGCGGTCGAGGTCGCGCGAGGCGCCGGTGGCCAGCCCGTCGCTGGAGAGGATCACCGCGTGCCGCAGGGCCGCGACCCGGCCCACCAGGTCGTCCAGGAGCCAGTTGAGGTCCCCGGACGGCTGCGTCGAAGTGGTCATGAATCAGTTCCTTCCGCTGGAGCGGGTGGTGCGGGCACTGCGAGAGCTGCGGATCCTGCGGATCCTGAGGGTGCAGCGGGTCCTGCGGGTCCTGCGGGTCCTGCGACCGTAGCGGGCACTGCCGGTGTGGCGGGTCCTGCCGGTGGTACGGGCACTGAGGGTGTCACTGGTGGTACGGCCGGGACGGCCGCAGGGTTCCGCCGCACCGGCTGGCCCGGCGGGATCCGGCGGGCGAGCGGCGCCCGGGCGGCGTCCTCGGGCGCGGGTGCGGGCAGCGCCGCCGGGGCGGGCGCGGGGCTGATCGCCCGCCGGGAGGTGTCCGGCGGCTGCCAGCGCGGTACGGCGACGGGCCGGGCGCCCGACGCGGCCGTACGGTCCCCTGGGGCGGTACGGTCCGCCGGGGCGGTTGTGCCCCGGCCACGGGTGAAGCCGCGCTGGAACGAGGCGAAGGTGGCCCTGGCCTCCTCGGGCGAGCGTTCCCGGACCTCCGCGGCCCGACCGGCCTCCCGCGCGTCGGCGGCCTCCGACGGCACTCCTCCGGCCCGGCCCGCGGCCCCGGTCTCCCCGCGGAGGCGGTCCTTCGCCAGTTCCTTGAGCTGCGGCGCGAGGTTCGCCTGCCGGACCCGGCGGGGCAGCCCGCCCGGCGTCCGGGGCGCGGCGTCGGCCGGAGCGGCGGCGACGGGGGTCGCACCTCCGGTCACGGCTTCCTCGGGCACGGCGTCGGCCGGAGCCGCGTCCACCGGCGCTGCATGCACCGGCACTGCGTCCACCGCGACGACCGCGGCTTGCGCCGCGTCCCGCCGGTGCCGTCCCGTCCCCGTCCCGCTCTCGACGTCCGACGACGGCGCGGGCACCAGCACCGGACCGCCCTTGGTCCGTGCCGCCCGGCGCGGCAGCCCGTTGGCCGTACGCCCGGCCTCGGGCACGGACGGCCGCGGTCCGCCGGTCACCCGGTGCCGCCCACCCGTTCCCCCGGCGGACGCCGGACTCACGGACCGGCCCGTGGACGGATCCGTAGCCGTAGCGGCGGCCGCATCCGGGGCCGCGGCAGCGCCCCCGGACGGGTCCGCAGACGGCTCCGCGGACGGGCCCGCCGCCCCACCGGAGGCCGGGTCGGGCACCGCGACCAGGTCACGCCGCCCGGGCATACGCCCGCCCGTACGCCCGACCGTCCGGCCCACCGGCCGTCGTCCTCCGCCGGCGACACCCCCGGCCGCAGGCGGCTCCGGCAACCCGTCGGGCGCCTCCGCCAGCAGTTCGCGCGGGATCAGCACCACCGCCGTCGTCCCCCCGTACGGGGACGGCCGCAGGTGGACCCGGATGCCGTGCCGCCGGGCGAGCCGGCTGACCACGAACAGCCCCAGCCGGTCGGTGTCGGCGAGGTCGAACTCCTGCTCCTCGGTAATGCGTTCGTTGATCTCGGCGAGCAGCTGTTCGCTCAGCCCGAGCCCGCGGTCGTCGATCTCCAGCGCGAAGCCGTGCGCCACCACCTCACCCTGAACCGTGACTTGGGTGGTCGGCGGGGAGAACACCGCGGCGTTCTCGACCAGTTCGGCGATCAGGTGGGTGACGTCGGCGACGGCGCTGCCGAGCAGGCCGGTGCCGGGGAAGGGCCGGACGATCACCCGGGCGTAGTCCTCGACCTCACCGACCGCCGCGCGGACCACGTCCACCATCCGGACCGGCTTGCGCCAAGCGCGTCCGGGCGAGCCGCCGGCCAGGATGATCAGGCCCTCGGCGTGTCGGCGCATGCGGGTGGTGAGGTGGTCGACCTTGAAGAGGTCCTCCAGCTCCGCCGGGTCCTCGGTGCGGCGCTCCATGGTGTCGAGCAGGGTGAGCTGCCGGTGCAGCAGCACCTGGCTGCGCCGGGCCAGGTTGACGAACACCGCCGCCACGCCCCGGCGCAGTTCGGCCTGCTCGACGGCGGCCTCCACGGCGGCCCGCTGGACCGCGTTGATGGCCTGCCCGACCTGGCCGATCTCGGCCTGGCCGAACCGCAGTTCGGGCGCCTCGACGGCGACGTCCACCGGCTCACCGCGACGCAGCCGGAGCATGACGGACGGCAGTCGGGTGCTGGCGAGTTCATTGGCCGCGTTGCGCAGGTTGATCAGCTCGCGGGCCAGGCCGCGCCCGATCCGGAAGGAGATCATCACCGACAGCACGACGGCGACCAGGCCGATCGCGCCGGCGATGCCGCCGCGCCACAGCGCCGCGATCGCGGCCGAGCGCCCGCGTTCGTCCATCCCGGCGGTGATCCGGGAGTTGATCGAGGAGAGGTCGCCGAGCGAGCGGTCGGCGGTCTCCCGCCAGTTGTCGCCGTTGAGCGCCTGGACCACCCGGTCGGGGCCGCCGGCGCCGACGAAGTCCGCCTCGGCCCGGGCCAGCGCACCCCAGGCCTCGCCGCCGCGCAGCGCGATGTAGTCGGCCTGGTCGGCGGGTTCCAGCTCGGCGATGTAGACGGTGAACAGGGCCTGCTGGTTGTGCAGGGCGTCCAGCGCGGCCTGGTACTGCTCGGCGGTGGGCCGGGCCGCGCCGGTACGCAGGCCCTCCATCGCCGCGTCCTCCTGGGAGAGGTACTCGCGGGCGCGCACCAGCTCGATCAGGATGGTGCCCTGGCGCGGGAGTTGGCCGCTCTGCCGGGCGACGTACGCGGACCGGAAGCCGAACACCGGCCGGATCAGGTCGCTGTACTGTCCGAGGGCGAACTCCCAGTTGAGCGCCAGTCGGCCGACCTGGGCGCGGAGCGGGCCGAGCTGGTCGGCGGCGGCGATGATCTGCAGCAGGCGGGCCCGCTGGCCGGTGGAGAGCCGGTCGCCGGCGGTGTCCTTCTTCTGCCGCAGCACCGCGAGGCTGCGGTCGGTGGCCGCCCTGGCGTGCTCGAAGCCGTCCCGGGCGACCGGCGAGTTCGGGTCGGCCAGGTGCTGGACGGCGGCGCGGCGCTCATTCTGCAGGTCGCCGGTGTACTGGTCCACCGCCGCCCCGTACTCCTTGTACGTACGGCTGATCGACAACTGGCTCCAGGCGTCCCCGGTGGCGGCGAGCGTCGCGTACGCCCACAGGGCGACGAGCGCGACGATGGGCACCAGGAGCAGCGCGATGATCTTCGCGCGGATCGAGCTGCTGCGCAAACGCATGGAGTCCTCGGTCGGGAAGTGCCAGGCGCGGACGGGGAGCGGTTCGGAGGGCTTCCGGGGTACTGGGGGTGACGGGCGGAACTGGGGTTGGAGCCGGCACTGGAACCGGGGCTGGAACCAGGGTCGGAACTACGGGTGTGACCACGAGGGGGCCACGGGTGGGACGGCAAGCTGGACGGCGGGCGGGGCGGTACTCGGGGAGTCCTGGGCAGGGCGCTGCGGGGGCTCCCGGTCACAGGTCTGCGAGACTCTACTACGCCCTGACCACACGTTCGAGGGTCGAACCATTCCGCTTCTCCGCCTTGCCCCGGACACGTCAGGGGGCGGCCGCGATCCACCCCGCCCTGCCCCGCCCCGAGCCGGGCCCGACCCCCTCCCCGACCCGCCACCCAGCCCGCACCGACGGCTCCCGGCCGACTCCCAGGTGACTCCCAGCAGAAACCGCGGGGGAGCAAGGGGGAGCCGGGGGACCCAGGGGGGACCCAGAGGGGAGCCAGGGGGGAGCCAGGGGGGAGTCAGGGGCCCCACGGGCGCCTCCGCGACTCCTCCCCAACTGCGACACCATCCGCGCGGATCGGTGCCGATCTCGTCGCGTCACCGCCACAACCCTGGGCAGTGACAGGCCGATCCGATAGTTTCGCACCACCCCGCACGCCCGGGCGCCGCCACCCCGGTGCCCCTGCGCCGGGGCCGACGGACAGCGCCGTGCGACGCGAACTGGGGAGGACTGTGCGCGAGTTCACCACCCCCGCCCCGGCCGGGCCCGAGGCCACCGGAGGACTCGCCGACTCCTTGTACGACACCGCCGAACACCGCCCGGACCTGGTGCAACTGTCCCGGCGGACCGGCGACGGACGTTGGCGGGACGTCACCGCACGGGAGTTCCGGGACGACGTCCTCGCCCTCGCCAAGGGCCTGCTGACCCGCGGCGTGCGCTACGGCGACCGGGTCGCCCTGATGTCCCGCACCCGCTACGAGTGGACGCTGTTCGACTACGCACTCTGGTCGATCGGCGCGATCACCGTGCCCGTCTACCCCACCGCCGCCCCCGAGCAGGTGCGCTGGATCCTCGCCGAGACCCAGGCGGTGGCCTGCCTGGTCGAGGACGAGGACGCCGCGATGACCGTCGGCGCGGTCTGCGACGCCCTGCCCGACCTGACCGGGATCTGGCAGCTGGACCGCGACTGCGTCGCCGCGATCACCGAGGACGGTTTGGGCGTCCCCGACGCCCTGGTGCACCGCCAGCGCCTCGGCGTCACCGCCGCCAACATCGCCACCGTGGTCTACACCTCGGGCACCACCGGACGCCCCAAGGGCTGCCTGATCAGCCACGCCAACCTGGCCGCCGAGGCCGACTCGCTGCTCACCGGCTGGGGCGAGGTGCTGCGCGACACCGGCGGTGGCGGCCAGCCCGCCACCCTGCTCTTCCTGCCGCTGGCGCACGTCTACGGACGGGCGGTGCAGATCGCGGCGATCCGCGGCGGCTTCCGGATCGGGCACGTCCCCGAAGTCTCCACCGACGCACTGCTGCCCGCCCTGGCGAGCTTCCGGCCGACCTTCCTGCACGCCGTCCCGTACGTCTTCGAGAAGATCTTCCAGCGGGCCAGGCGCGCCGCTGAGGAGGCCGGGCGCGGCGAACTCTTCGAGCAGGCCCGGCAGGTGGCCGTCGACTGGGCCGCCGCCCGGGAGCAGAAGGCCTTCGGCCGCGGCCCCGGCCCCGGTACGGCCCTGCGGCTGCGCCACCTCGCCTACGAGCGGACCGTCTACCCGAAGCTGCGCGCCGTGCTCGGCGGGCGGGTGCGCACCGTGATGTGCGGAGGCTCTTCGCTGCGACGGGACTTGGGCCTCTTCTTCACCGGCGCCGGGCTCCAGCTCTACGAGGGCTACGGCCTCACCGAGACCAGCGCGGCGATCACCGCCAACCCGGCGGGCCGACAGAAGCTCGGCACCGTCGGGCAGCCGGTGCCGGGCGCCTCGGTGGCCATCGCCGACGACGACGAGGTGTGGGTGCGCGGCGGCTCGGTCTTCGGCGGCTACCTCAACCACCCGCGGTGCACGGCGGAATCGCTGGTCGACGGCTGGTTCGGCACGGGCGACCTGGGCCGGCTGGACGAGGACGGCTACCTCACCATCACCGGCCGCAAGAAGGACCTGATCGTCACCAGCAGCGGCAAGAACCTCGCCCCGACGGCGCTGGAGGAACGGGTCGAGGCGCACCCGCTGGTCTCCCAGTGCCTGGTGGTCGGCGACGACCGCCCGTACGTGGCGGCGCTGATCACCCTCGACCCGGCCGCACTGGCGCACTGGCTCAAGACCCGTGGACGGGAGCAACTGGACGCCTGGGCGGTGCTGGCGGACGAGCAGCTGCACATCGAGATCCAGCGCGCGGTGGCGGCGGCGAACACCGCCGTCTCGCGGGCGGAGTCGATCCGGGCGTTCCGCTTGCTGCCACGGGAGTTCAGCCTGGAACAGGGGCTGCTGACCCCCTCGCTCAAGCTGCGGCGGGCGGCGATCGCGGAGTACTACTCGACGGACATCGAGGAGTTGTACCTCTCCTGAGTCGGGCCGGACCTCCATCCGAACCGTCCTGCCGGACAGGTCTTCTGACGTTCCGTCTTGTCCCGTTTCAGGACGGATCATTCGCGCTGCGGTTCACTCGCCGTTCTCTTGACGAGTGGATTGGTCCAGTCCATTGTTGCTCTTCGGTCCGAGTGCGGCGCACCTGTACCACCCGCTCCCGCCCCTCCGGGAGCGCCCCGGTTCCACGGTCCAGATTCCCGTTTCGCGCCCTCCCCACGGGCGTGCCCCCACCTGCTGGAGTCCTCACGTGTCGATGTCCACGCGCCTGTCCGCGCTGGCCGCCTCCGTCGCGCTGCTCACCGCCTTCGCCGTCCCGGCGGCGTCCGCCGCTCCCACTGTCTCCGCCGGCAGTGGCGCGGGCGCCGCGACCGTCAACCTGGCCACCAACCCCGGCTTCGAACTGCCCTCCCCCGACCTCGCCGACTGGGGCAGCATCCCCGGCTGGAACTGCACCGGCGGCCCGGCCGAGGCAGCCGTCACCACCGCCGCCGCGCACTCCGGCACCTCGGCGCTCACCGTCACCCCGGCGAACGACGACTCCACCGGCGAGTGCGCACAGACCGTCGCCGTCCAGCCCGGCACCACCTACACCGCCTCGGCCTGGGTGCGCGGCGCCTTCGTCTACCTGGGCGCCACCGGCACCGGCCAGGACGTCGCCCCCGCCTGGACCGAGACCACCTCCGGCGGCTGGCAGCAGCTGACCACCCGCTTCACCACCGGCCCGAACGCCCACAGCGTCCGGCTGTACGTGCACGGCTGGTACCAGCAGGGCCCGTTCTCGGTGGACGACGTACGGGTCGACGGCCCGGCGCCCGCCCCGGCGGTGGCGGCCGGCTCGATCCCGACCACCGACAAGGTCGTCTTCTTCACCGTGGACGACGGCTGGCAGCGCACCCCCGAGGCGGAACGCTTCATCGCCGACCACCACCTGCCGATCACGGCCTTCCCGCTGCCGATGCCGGCCGGCACCGACCCGGACTTCTTCAAGCGGGTCACCGCCGTGCCCGGCTCCTCCATCCAGGACCACAGCGTCTCGCACTCCGACCTGAGCAAACTCCCGCTGGAGCGGCAGCAGGTGGAGATCTGCGACGCGCGCGACGCGATGACCCGGCTGTTCGGCACCGCACCCGTGGTGTTCCGCCCGCCGTTCTTCGCCTGGAACGCCGACACCCTGCAGGCCGCCGCCAACTGCGGCATCCGCACCGTACTGACCGCCGACGCCGACTACAGCTGGGGCGCCTCCAACATCTGGCACCCGGGCCCGCTCCAGCCGGGCGACGTGATCCTGATGCACTGGACCGACACCCTCGCCACCGACCTGCCCCGCGCCCTCGCCGCCGCCGACGCCGCAGGCCTCAAGCCGGCCGGGCTGATCGACTACCTGCGCTGACCGGTCCGGTCCGGCCCAGGCGGCGAACGGATGACAGATGACAGCTGACAGATTTCAGATGATGAAATCTGTCAGCTGTCATCTGTTCGCTGTCATCTGTTCGCTGTCATCTGTTCGCTGTCATCTGTTCGCTGTCATCTGTTCGCTGTTCGCTGTGCGCTCCACGGTGATCACTCCCATTGACAGGGCATCCGCGGCCCACCTCTAATGGGGGCGTGCAGCGCGGCGTCAGCCACAGAGCAGTGGGCCGGCCGGCAGCCGAGCCAGCACCTTGCACGCAAAGGGACGATGCGCGATGAGCACCTTCTCCGCCGCCCTGATCTGACCGAGGCGGCCACCACGGTGTCCGCCCGTTCGTCGCGTGATGCCGTGTGTGGCCGCGCCCCATCACTCGCAGGAGACTTCACCGCACACACATGCCCATGTCCTTCAACCTGAATGTCATCGAGGAGTTCCGCGCCAACGGCGGCCGGGTCGGCGGCCCGTTCGAGGGCGGCGACCTGCTGTTGCTGACCACCACCGGGACGCACTCCGGTCGGCCGCACACCGTACCGCTCGGGTACGTCCGGTCCGAGGGGCTGCTGCTGGTCATCGCCTCGGCGGCCGGCGCGCCGGAACACCCGCAGTGGTACCGCAATCTGCTGGCCCACCCCGTGGTCCGGGTCGAGCTCGGCACCGAGACCTTCGACGCGGTCGCGGTACCCGCCGAGGGTCCACGGCGCGCGCGGCTGTTCGCCGCCGTCGTCCGCCGGGCGCCCGGGTACGGCGACTACCAGGCGCACACCGAGCGGGAGTTGCCGGTAGTCGTCCTGGAGCGCCCCGAAGCGCCGCCGGGCCACCCCCGCGACGTCCGCAGCCTGGCCGACAAGCTGCTGGAGGCACACAGCTGGCTGCGGGCCCAGTTGCGCCACGTCCGGGCCGAGGCCCACGCCCACTCCCCCGGCAGCCCGGCCGGGCTCGGGCTGCAACTGCGCCAGCACTGCCTGGCGTTCTGCGAGGGGTTGACGCACCACCACACCGGTGAGGACTCCGCGATCTTCCCCGCCCTCGCACACAGCCATCCGGAGCTCGCCGGGGTACTGGAGCGGCTCGGCGAGCAGCACCGGGCGATCGGGCGGATCAAGGAGGAACTGGTGGCACTGCTGGCCGGGATCGAGGTCACCGAGCCGGACCGGCTCCGCTCCGAACTGGACCGGATGTCGGACGAGTTGGAGGCGCACCTCGATCACGAGGAGGCTGAGCTGCTGCCCGCTCTCGCCGGGATCCCCTTCCCACCGGTGCGGCCCGGCCCCGGCGTCGGCCACTGACGTGGCGGTGCCGTCGTCCCCTCCCAGGGCCCGGGAGGGGACGGCGGCACCGGCCTCACACCGTCAGCCCGCCAGGGACGGCGGACCAACGGAGCGGCAGAGCGGGGACGCCTCAGGACTGGCTGAACACCGGGAGGTAGCCGTTGGCCTGGCCGGCCGCGTTCGGGTGGTAGCTCTCGTCGATCGGCAGGGTGGTGCTGTGCAGCCAGGTGTCCTGCGAGCCGCAGATCTCGTGGCCGGCGAAGGCGTCACGCACGTCGCCGAAGGTGAAGCCGGCGTTGGCGACCTCCTTGGCGATCACGCCGTCCAGGGTGTCGGCGGCCTCGTTGATGGCGGCTCGCTTGGTGTCGCCGATGCCGAAGAGGCAGTAGCCGCCGATCTGGTAGAGGTGCGGGTAGCCCATCACCACGACGTGGGCGTTCGGGGCCTTGGCGCTGATGGCGGAGTACACCCGGTCCAGCTGGCCGGGCAGGGTGTTGGTCGCGTAGTTCTCGGCCGTGTTGACGGCGTTGAGGCAGTCGCTGTCGGAGCCGAGCACGCAGGTCTTCATGGTGCTGGAGAAGCCCGCGTCGTTGCCGCCGATCGAGAGGCTGACCAGCGTGGTGCCGCTGTTCAGTGCGGAGATCTGGCTGTTGAGGATGTCACCGGTTCTCGCGCCCGAGCAGGCGACGAAGGTGAAGGAGGCCGGGGAGTTCGCGTTCGTCCAGAGCGAGGCGTACGCGTTGGCGCTGCGCTTGCAGCTGCCGCTGTCGCCCAGGTAGTTGCCGGCACCGACGCCGGCCGAGTAGGAGTCGCCGAGGGCGACGTAGTTCACGCCGGCCGCATTGGCGGCTGACGCCGTGAGGAGCGTCGTCATGGTGAGGGCCGCCGCGATCGCGGCGACGGAGAGGGCACGGGCAGGGCGGAGCATCGTACCTCCAGATATGACGGGGGTCACAGGAAGGGAGACCAAGCGGCAATCGAACGCGGAAGTGTTTATGCCAAAGACGGTGGCGGCCAGCCCGCCGGCGCGGGAGGTGAACTGCCCTGCAAGCAAGGCACGTTCACGCCGACCGTCACACCGGGCGCCGGCGCGCACGCGACCTGCACAGGCGTACGCGCACTCCGGCACGGAGAGTCGCGCCGGTACCTGCCGGCCGTGACCGCCCGGCACCGACGCGCTCGACGCCGCTTCGCTCAGGAGCGACTGAACACCGGGAGGTAGCCCCCGGACTGGCCGGCCGCGTTCGGGTGGTAGCTCTCGTCGATCGGCAGGGTGGTGCTGTGCAGCCAGGTGCTCTGCGAGCCGCAGATCTCGTGCTCGGTGAAGGCGCCGCGCACGTCGCCGAAGGTGAAGCCGGCATTGGCGACCCGCTTGGCGATCACGCCGTCCAGCGTGTCGGCCGCACCGTTGATGGCGGCACGCTTGGT
This sequence comes from Kitasatospora sp. NPDC029367, assembly GCF_055569135.1. Classification (NCBI taxonomy): domain Bacteria; kingdom Bacillati; phylum Actinomycetota; class Actinomycetes; order Kitasatosporales; family Streptomycetaceae; genus Kitasatospora; species Kitasatospora sp. NPDC029367. Next base: position 249,138 of record NZ_JBVHYH010000001.1, on the reverse strand, counting down.
GTCGCCGATGCCGAAGATGCAGTCGCCGCCGACCTTGTACAGGTGCGGGTAGCCCATCACCACGACGTGGGCCTTCGGGGCCTTGGCCTTGATCGCGGAGTACACCTGGTCCAGCTGGCCGGGCAGGGTGTTGGTCGCATAGCTCTTCGCCGTGTTGACGGCGCTGAGGCAGTCGCTGTCGGAGCCCAGCACGCAGGTCTTCATCGTGTCGGCGAAGCCCGCGTCGTTGCCGCCGATCGACAGGCTGACCAGCGTGGTGCCACTGTTCAACGCGGAGACCTGACTGTTGAGCACATCGCCGGTTCTCGCCCCCGAACAGGCCACGAAGGAGAAGGAGGACGGTTTGTTCGTGTTCTTCCACAGGTACGCGTACGCATTGGTGCTGCGCTTGCAGCTACCACTGTCGCTCAGATAGCTGCCGGCACCGACGCCGGCCGAGTACGAGTCCCCGAGGGCGACGTAGCTGACACCCGCCGCATCGGCGGCCGACGCCGTGAAGAGCGTCGTCATGGTGAGACCGGCCGCGATGGCGGCGACGGACAGGGCACGAGCAGGGCGGAGCATGGCACCTCCTGATATGACGTGGGTCACAGAAGGGATACCAGGCAGTAGCCCCGCGCGGAAGCGCTCATGCCAAGGACATTGACGGGCCGTCTGATAGCAGGGAAGTGAACTACCCTCGACCGAGCGTGAGTTCGCCCAGGTGGGTGCGGGTGTATGTCGACGCGTGTCGGTCATCGCGTGTAGACAAAAAACTTCCGAGAAGTCAGCTCGCCGTCAGCCAAAGGTCGGCGTACGGCCGCCGGTGCGTCAGTTCCGGGCCCGCCGCCGGGCAGCCCGTTCCGGGGACGGCACGCCGCCGACCGCGTTCCGAGGCCCGGCTCAGTACCGCGGGAAGCGCCCGCCGCCCGGGTACACCGGGCCGGGGAAGACCGTGCAGCCCTCGACCGGGAGCTCCTCGATCTCCTCGTTCGCGGCGGCCGGCACGCCGAGCCAGCGGACGGCGGTGGCGACCGCCGCCCGGGCCTGGCGCAGCCCGGGCTCGCCCCAGCCCAGCAGCTCGACCGCGAGCCCCGGCGCGACCAGCAGCCGCCGGTAGTGCCGGCCCGAGGCCGGATCGGCCGCGCTCGGACCGACCGCCCGCAGCGCCGCCGCCATCCGGACCCGGGCACACTCGTGCCCGCCGTTCGCCGAACCGACCCGGTCGTACAGGTAGCCGAGGTAGTACGGCCGACCGATCACGGCCTGGGCCTCCTCCCCCGCCTCCCGGGCCAGGGCGGCGGCCGGGTCGCCGTCGTCCTCCGGTTCCAGCGAGCCGCCGGGCAGCGAGCAGATCCCGTCCCTGGGGTTGACCAGGGTCAGCACCCGGCCGTCCGGGGCGAACAGCCAGCCCCAGGACTGCTTCATCGGCAACCCCTCGGGCACCTGCTCGCCCGGCCGCCACGGCCAACCCGCCGTGGGACGCCGGCGCACCTTCCCGAGCAGCTCGGCGATCTCCGCCGTGAACTCGATCCGGCCCATGCCGCGCGTCCCCCCTCTCGGTGTCGGGCTCGCCGGACCCTACGGAGCACGGTACGGAGCGGAGCGACCGGAGTGGCGGCGTGGGGTACCGCGCACTCCTGCTGTTGATCTTCTCCGATCTTCCCCGAACAGGCGGTCGATGAACAGTCCCCAGCGCCGCATGGTGGATGCGGAGGCCGCGAACCCCCTGATCACCCCAGCAGCCCACCCCCGCCCCCGGCTTCCGGGAGGCCCGGCAGCGGGAACCCCGGCTGCGGGACCGCACCGGGCGGGAAGGGCACCCCGCGCGCCGCGTCGTCGGCCAGCTCGTCGAACACCTCGTGAGCGGTCATCGGCCGCAGCCGCCCACCGGCCAGTGCCCAGCCCCGCACCCGCGGCCCGGACCTCGCCCCGTCCGCGGGCCCGCTCCCGCCGTCGCCCGCGGGCCCGTTGCCGCCCCCGGCCCGGGGCCCGCCCGGCGGAGCGCCCGAGGACCGGTTCGACGACCAGTCCGACGACCACTGCGACACCCGCGACGGCGACGCGGCCGGGTCGCCGTGCAGCAGCAACGCCCCCGCGCCGCCCGAGGCCACTCCGGCCGCGAGCGTGACGCAGAACGCCTCCACGTCCCGCCCGGCGGGTTGCAGGCGCCCCGCCTCCACGCAGAGGTCCACCGCCGAGGTGAGCTGCTCGCCGTCCTCCGGGCCGTGGCAGCGCAGCGTCAGCAGGTGGCAGCCCTCCCCCGCCCCCTCGGCCAGCGCCAGGTACACGGACGTCACGTACCGCATCACGGCCGCCATCCGCCGCTGCCCGGCCAGGTCGTCACCCAGCACGTCGAGCAGCACCGCACAGGCGACGGACATCCGCACCCGCGCCCGGTGGTCGTCCAGCAGCACCGGAAGGAGGTCGGCCATCGGCTCCCCCGCGTAGACGAACGGCTCCCCAGCCAGGTCCGGATCCCCCGCATACGCGACCCGGGCGGCCGACGCCCGGGGGTCGAGGCCGAGCGCGGCGCAGTAGTCCTCGAAGTCACCCGCCTCCAGCACGCGCAGGTGCACCTCCAGCCCCTGCTGGTACAGGCCCCTGAGCTGACCCTCCGCCCGCACCAGGTACTCGTGGTGCCCGAGCGCGCCGAACAACCCGTACTCCGCCAGTACAGCGAAGTCCTCCGCCTCGACGGCCAGCGCCACCGCCACCGGCTGGGGCGGCGCCCCGCGGGCCCGGCCACCGCGCCGCCCCCGTGCCCCGGCTCCCCCGGCCCCACCGGGACCACCGGCCCGCGCACCCGGCGGTCGCCCCGCGCCCGGCGGCGCGGCCCCGCCGGGGCCACCGGCCGGCGGTCGCCCGAACCCGGGGCCGGCCCCGCTCCCGGCCCCATTCCCGCTCCCGGGCCCGGACCCCGGCCTCCGCCCGCCGAACAGCAGCGCCCCCGGCTCCCGCAGCAGCCGCTTCCGCACCACCACGACTCCCGACACCGCTCCCGACACCTCGTACACCGACTCCCGCACGGTCATGGTCTCCTCCTGTCCGGTCGGCCTCCGACCCCCGGATCCGCCGACGCCACGGAACATACACAGAGCCACTGACAATCCACCCCGAGTAATCGAACACCGACGCCCGGGGCCCCTCGAAGGAGAAATATTTGCCCCCTAAAGCCGCCCATCGCAGCACAGCAAGGGGCAAAAATGAGCCCCTCGCCCACCATGCACTCACCGCCCGTCCACCGGGCGGCCCCCGTGGCCACTGAGCAGGCCGGGATTGTCAGTGCCGGGCGTTAGGGTCGGGGACCATGCGACTGCTGCATACCTCCGACTGGCATCTCGGGCGCTCCTTCCACCGGGAGAGCCTGCACGACGCCCAGCGCGCCTTCCTGGACCACCTCGTGGACGTGGTCCGGTCCGAGGGCGTGGACGCCGTGCTGGTCGCCGGGGACGTGTACGACCGGGCGCTGCCGAGCCTGGACGCGGTCGCGCTGTTCGACGACGTGCTGCACCGGCTGGCGGAGCTCCAGGTCCCGACGGTCTTCATCAGCGGCAACCACGACTCGGCCCGCCGCCTCGGGGTCGGCGCCGGCCTGATCGGGCGCGCCGGGATCCACCTGCGGACGGACCCGGGCGAGTGCGCCGAGCCCGTCCTGCTGGCGGACGAGCACGGCCCGGTGGCGGTGTACGGGCTGCCCTACCTGGAGCCGACCCTGGTCCGCGAGCGGTTCGGGCTCGCCAAGGGCGGGCACGCGGCTGTGCTCGGTGCGGCGATGGAGCAGGTCCGGGCCGACCTGGCGGCCCGCCCCGAGGGGACGCGGGCGGTGGTGCTCGCGCACGCCTTCGTCACCGGCGCGGCAGCCAGCGACAGCGAGCGGGACATCGCCGTCGGCGGGGTCGCCGCCGTCCCCGCCTCGGTGTTCGACGGGGTGCACTACGCCGCGCTCGGCCACCTCCACGGCTGCCAGACCCTCGCCCCGCACCTGCGGTACAGCGGCTCCCCGCTGGCCTACTCCTTCTCCGAGGCGCGCCAACGCAAGACCATGTGGCTGGTCGACCTCGCCGCCGACGGCGCGGTGACGGCCGAGCGGGTCGACTGCCCCTCGCCCCGCCCCCTCGCCACCCTGCGCGGCACCCTCGCCGAGCTGCTCACCGACGAGCAGCACACCGAGCACGAGCAGTCCTGGGTACAGGTCACGCTCACCGACGCCGCCCGCCCGAGCGAGCCGATGGAGCAGCTCCGCCGCCGCTTCCCGCACACCCTCCAGCTGCTGTTCGACCCCGAGGACGGCGGCGCCGAGCCGTCCCGTTCGTACGCCTCCCGGGTCAGCGGCCGGGGGGACTTGGAGATCGCCGAGGGCTTCCTGCGGCACGTCCGCCCCGGGGCCGAGCCGGAGCCGGACGAGCTCGGCTGGCTGCGCGAGGGCTTCGAGCACGTCCGCACGGACGCCGACCGGAAGGCGGACCTGCCCCGATGAGGCTGCACCGGCTCACCGTCACCGCCTTCGGCCCGTTCGCGGGCAGCGAGACGGTGGACTTCGACGCGCTCGCCGCCGGCGGACTGTTCCTGCTGCGCGGGGCGACGGGCGCGGGCAAGAGCAGCGTGCTGGACGCGGTCTGCTTCGCCCTGTACGGCGAGACTCCGAACGCCCGCCGGGCCAACCGGCTGCGCAGCGACCACGCCGACCCCAAACGGCTGACCCAGGTCGAGCTGGAGCTGACGCTGGGCGGGCGGCGGCTGCAGATCACCCGGCTGCCCGAGCAGCGCCGGCCGAAGAAGGTCGGCACCGGCACCACCGTCGAGCGGCCGCAGACCCTGCTGCGCGAGTGGGCCGCCGACGCGGGCGACGGCGCCCCCGGCTGGCGGCCGGTCAGCAAGTCGCACCAGGAGGCCGGGGAGGAGATCCACCGGCTGATCGGCATGAGCCGGGAACAGTTCTGCCAGGTGGTGCTGCTGCCGCAGGGCGACTTCGCCCGCTTCCTCAAGGGGGACTCCGAGGAGCGCGGCAAGCTGCTGCGCCGCCTCTTCGACACCGAGCGCTACGGGCACGTCGAGGCCTGGCTCGCCGACCGTCGCCGCGCCCAGGAGACGGCCGTCCAGGCCGGACGCCGACGCCTGCGGGACCTCGCCAGCAAGGCCGAGCAGGCCGCCGGCCCCGGGGCCGAACCCGCCGGGGCGTGGGTGCCGGCCGAGGACGACGACGCCGACCTCGCCCCCGGGCTGCTCGGCTGGGCCGCGATCCTGCGCAGCGGCGCGGCCGAGCAGCTCGCCGTCGCCGAGGCCGCACTCGCGGGCGCCGAGGCGGCGCACCGCGCCGCCCAGCACGGGCGCGAAGGCGCCGAGGAGCTCGCCGCCCGCCAGCGCCGGCACCGGGAGGCGCTGGCCGAGGCCGACCGGCTGGCCGCCTTCGAGCCGGCCGCCGCGCGGGACCGGCAGCGGCTCGCGGCCGCCCAGGAGGCGGTCGGCGTGGAGTCCGCGCTGCGCCTGCGGGAGAGCGCGGCCGAGGCACTCGGTCGCGCCCGGGAGACGGAGCAGCGGCGCCGGGAGGCGCTGGCCCGTACCGGGATCGCGGAGCACGTCCCGGCCGGGGCCGAGGCCGGTGCCACCGAGCTGGCCGAGGCGGAGCTGCGGCTGCGCGCCGAGGTGGTCCGGCTGGAGACGGCCCGGGTGGAGGAGCGGCGCTGCGCCGAACTCGCCCGTGAGCAGCTCGCCCTGGCCGGGGAGCGGCGCGGCGCCGAGGAGCGGGCCGAGGAGGCCGAGGACTGGCTGGCCGAGTTCGACGGCGAGTTGGGCCGCCTGGAGGAGCAGCAGGAGCGGGCCCGGACGGCGAGCGCCCGGGTCGAGCAACTGGACGGGCAGCGCGCCGAGTTGACCACCCGCCTGGCCGCGGCCCGGGAGCGGGACGGCCTGCGGGTCGAGATCGCGGCGGCCGAGCCGAGGGTCGCCGAGCTGCGCACGGCCGCGTTGGACGCCCGCGAGGTGGGCCTGGACCTGCGGGACCGCCGGCTGGCCGGCATGGCCGCCGAACTGGCCGAGCAGCTACTCCCGGGCGAGGCCTGCCGGGTCTGCGGCTCCGCCGAGCACCCGGCGCCCGCCGAGGCCGCCGCGGGCGGCCGGGTGAGCGCCGAGGACGAGGAGCGGGCCGGTCGGGCGCAGGCCGCCGCCGAACGGGCCTGGGGCGAGGCCGACCAGGCGCTGACCGCGCTGCGGGTGCGCGAGGCGACGGCCGCCGGTGCGGCCGGCCCCGAGGCCGCGGACGCGCTCGCGCGGTCGCTCGCCGAGCTCGAGCAGGAGCACCGCACCGCGCTGCACGAGGCGGAGGCGCTCGGCCGGGTCGGCCGGGAGATCGCCCGGCTGTCGCAGGACCGCACCCGTCGGCTGGACGAACTGCACGAGGCCAAGGAGCGCGCCGCCGTCCTCACCGACCGGCTGCAGGCCCTGGCGGACGAGCAGCGGGCGCTGACCGCCAGGGTGTCGGCCGCGCGCGGCACGGCCGCCTCGGTCGCCGACCGGGCCGCGACGCTGGGCCGGCTCGCCGAGGCGGTCGCCGCGGTGGCCGGGTCCGCGCGGGCGACGTCGGAGGCGCGGGAGCGCCTCGACGGAGCCGAGGAGGAACTCGGCAAGGCCGCCGCGGCGGCGGGCTTCCCGGACGCCGGGGCCGCGCTCGCCGTCCTGCTGCCCCGGGAGGAGCGGGACCGCTTGGAGGCCCGGCTGGAGCGGCACCGCGCGGAGTCCGCCGCCGTCCGGCACGAGTTGGCGCTGCCCGAACTGGCCGAGGCCGCCGCCCGTCCGCCGGTCGACCTGCCCGCCGCCGCGGCCGCGCTGACCGCCGCCACCGACCGCCTCGGCCGGGCGCACGCCGCCCGGTCGGCCGCCCGGGAGCGCTGCGCGGCACTCGCCGAGATCGGGCACCGACTGGACGAACTGGCCGCCGAGCTCGCCCCGGCCCTGGAGCGCTACGGGCGGATCAACCGGCTCGCCGCGCTGGCCGCCGGCACCTCCACCGAGAACCGGCTGCGGATGCGGCTGGAGTCGTACGTGCTCGCGGCCCGCCTGGAGCAGGTCGCGGCGGCGGCCAGCGACCGGCTGGTCCGGATGTCCGGCGGCCGCTACACCCTGGTCCACAGCGACGACCGCGGCACCGGCAACAAGCGCTCCGGCCTGGCCCTGCGGGTCGTCGACGCCTGGACGGGCACCGAGCGGGACACCGCCACCCTCTCCGGCGGCGAGAGCTTCTTCGCCTCGCTCTCCCTCGCCCTCGGCCTGGCCGACGTGGTCACCGACGAGGCCGGCGGGATGCCGCTGGACACCCTCTTCATCGACGAGGGCTTCGGCACCCTGGACGAGCAGTCCCTGGAGGAGGTGATGGACGTCCTCGACGGCCTGCGCGAACGGGACCGCGCCGTCGGCATCGTCAGCCACGTCGCCGACCTGCGCAGCCGCATCCCGGCCCAGCTCCTGGTCCGCAAGGGCCGCCACGGCTCCACCCTCGCCCTGGCCGGCCGGGAGGACGCCTGACGCCCGCGCCCCGTACCAGCCCGCCCAGCCCATCCGGCTCAGCCAGCCCGCCCAGCCCCGCCGAACCCAGCCGGCCCGCTCAGCCCGAACAGGCGATTCGCTGGGCCTGCTGCCAGGCACAGATCGGGCACAGGGTGCTGCCCGGCTGATCGGCGGGCAACACCGTCGGCTCACCGCACAGCACGCAGTCGGCCCGCGGCCCCTCCGCCCCCGGGTCCTCCCGCAGCGCCGCCTCCGTCGCCCCCACCGGCACCGGCCCGCAGACCGCTGCGTCGCCGCCCACCCCGGCGCCGTCCGCCCCGGTGCCGTCCACCCCGGTGCCGTCCGTCCTGGTCTCACTCATGCCGCCTTCCTACTCCCCGCCCCCACCCCGCCGCAAGGCGTGCCTGCGGCCTGGGGCTAGCGTGACCAGCATGGTTGGCACGGTGGGCGCGGGTGGCGCGGTCGGCAGGGTTCGTGGATCCGGGGACCTCCAGCGGCGGTTGCGGGCTGCCCGGGCGAGTGAGCCCACGTACGCGGAGGTGGGGGCGACCCGGGGCGGGCGGTTGCCGAAGGGGTACGCACACCTGCGCCGGCGGGTGCACCTCGGGCGGGGGCCCGAGGTGCTGGAGCGGGCCGGGCGGTACGTGCTCGGGTGGGGCAGCCAGTTGGGGACCGGGTTCGCGGTGTACCCGGGCGGACCGGTCCGTGACGGGGCCACCGTGCTGCTGCGGCTGAGACCGCCGGGCAGCCGGTGGCCGAGGCTGGTGATCCCCTGCCGGGTGGTGTGGACGGTGTCCGAGCCGGACCGGATCGGGTTCGCGTACGGGACGCTGCCGGGGCATCCGGAGTGCGGGGAGGAGTCGTTCCTGGTGTCGATGGACGCCGAGGGCGAGGTGTGGTTCGAGGTGGCCGCGTTCTCCCGGTTGTCCGCCTGGTACGCCCGGCTGGGCCGGCCGGTCGCGCTGCTCTGCCAGTACCTGGCGATCGAGCGCTACCTCGCGGCCGTGGCCGGCCACGTCGCGTAGCTCGGCTCGTGGCCCAGCTCGCGGCTCGGCTCGTGACTCAGCTCGTGGCTCGGCTCATGACCCAGCTCGTGACTCAGCTCGTGACTCAACCCAGGAAGGACAGCCGGACGGTGCGGCGCGGGTTGTCGCCGTTGGTGTCGATCAGCACCACGGACTGCCAGACGCCGAGGGCCAGTTGGCCACCGAGCACCGGGAGGGTGGCGTGCGGGGCGACCAGGCCGGGCACCACGTGGTCCCGTCCGTGGCCGGGGCTGCCGTGCCGGTGGCGCCAGCGGTCGTCCGCCGGGAGCAGTTCGCGCAGGGTGGCGAGGAAGTCGTCGTCGCTGCCCGAACCGGTCTCCAGGACGGCGATCCCCGCGGTGGCGTGCGGGACGAAGACGTTGAGCAGCCCGTCCCGCCCGGGGGCCCGCTCGTCGAGGAACGCGGCGCAGCGGTCGGTGATGTCCAGCGCGACCTCGCGGTTGCCGGTGGTGATCTCCAGGGTGGTGGTCTGGAAGGACCCGGTCGCCCCGGTTGACGTGGAGTGGTTGTTGTCCGCCATGGCGCCATCCTGGCCCAGGCCGACCGGTCGGACGTACTGCCTCGCCGACTGCCCACGCCGGGACGGCGGGCTCGCATAGAGTGAAAGGCTCAGACCAATGGAGTGGCCCCGTCTCCGTCCCGGCCTCCGGATACGCCGAAGACCCGACGGGCCGGTGATCCGGTGGTCCGTCGGGTCGTTGGTGAAGCCGGTCCCGGGCCGAGGCCCCGGGCCCTGCCAGAGAGTCTCAGCCGCGCCCGCCGAAGAGGCTGCGGCGCAGCCGGCGCAGCGGCGCCAGCAGCGAGACCCGGGTGTGGCGACGGCGGGCCGCCGCCGGGGTGTCGGCGCCGCGCGGCGTCAGCTCCCTTATCAACCCGAGCGCCTCGGCGGTGTCCACCGCCGGGAGCGCGGGCGCGCCGAGCACGGCCAGGTGTCGCTCGATCCGACGGCCGGTCGCGCCGACACCGCACTGGATCGCCGGCACACGGGGCCGAGTCCGCACTTGCATGTGTTCCATCAGTTTTCCCACCCCTACGAGGCGCCAGGGCCGTGAGGCGAAGACTATCCGTGAGGGACGGCCTTCGCGCAACCGTCCTCGGTGTTGTGCCACCGTACCGTGCGGCGTCAACTGACGATGCACCAGGGGCAGCTCGGGCGGTCACGACTAGGCATCAATGATGGTGCACGACCCGCCATCCGTCACCAGGGCCAGGAGGCGCGACCCCGGCGCCCGTCCGCGCACTGTGCGCCGGGCGCGGACGGGCGCGGGCGGGCGGCCGAACGGCGGCTGGCGGGCGTGCGGCAGGCACTCCCGCGGTGTCGACCGCGGTGTCGGCTGCGGTGTCGACGAATCGCTCCCATATAGGGGACAGTCGCAAGGTCGACAAAACGATCACCATCGGGGGTGGGCGACCTCCGGCAAGCTGCTTCATGAAGTGAACACATTCGAGGGATTGACTCGCGTCGATCCTCCAAGCAATATCTGAGGAACGCACCGGTGCCCGCACCGCACTCAGGTGCGTGTTCGAGTCGTGAAGCGACTCGATCGAACTCCGGCTCCCGCGGGCCACTGCCCGGTCACCTCGACGCTGCGGTGACCAGGCCCGTAGGGTGCCCGGACCGGCGGCCGGCCGTAGAGGGTCGGCCCGGCCGCCACCAGACTGCCGGTGCCACCCCGTTCCGGGGCCAGGCACCGGCGGTCCCGGACCGGTGATCAGCCCTCGTCCGGGGCCCGCCCCACCGCTCGACCCCACCCGAGTCCCGCCCCGCCCCACCCTGTGGCCGCCCCGTCCCGTCCGACCGGACGTCCCCGCAGGTCGCACTGCGTGGATCGGTAGACTCGGCCAGCGTGTCCCTCCTCCTCAGCATCGTGCTCCCGGTCCACGGCGTGGAGCGGTACCTGCCGCGCTGCCTCGACTCGATCCTCGGCGAGACCCCCGCCGCCGAGACCCGCTTCGAGGTCATCGCGGTCGACGACCTCTCCCCCGACGGCTCCGGCGCGATCCTGGACGCCTACGCCGCCCGCGACCCCCGGCTGCGCGTGATGCACCTCACCGAGAACCAGGGCCTCGGCGGCGCCCGGGCCGCCGCCCTGCCGCAGGTGCGCGGCGAGTACGTCTGGTTCGTGGACAGCGACGACTGGCTGCCCGAGCGGACGGTCGGCGTGATCCTGGACGAGCTGGCGCAGGAGCGCCGCCGCGAGGCACCCGCCGACGTGCTGCTCACCGACTTCACCCACGTCTACCCGGACGGCGGGAGCGAGCCCAACCCCTGGCGGCACGTGCTGGTCGGCTCCCCGCTGGTCGAGGGCTGCACGGTGGCCGAGCACCCGGCGCTGTTCCAGACCGTGATGTCGGTGTGGAACAAGGTGTTCCGCCGCGCGTTCCTGGAGGGCCTCGGGGTCTCCTTCGGCCGCGGCTACTACGAGGACATCTCGGTCACCTACCCCGCGCTGCTGGCCGCCGGTCGGCTGCGCTACCTCGACCGCCCCTGCTACAACTACCGGCGCGGCCGGGACGGCGCGATCACCGCCACCGCCTCCCCCAAGCACGCCGACGTGTTCGCCCAGTACGACGCCATCTTCGCCTTCCTGGACCGGTGCGAGCTCCCGGACGGCCCCGGCCGGCCCGTCCCGCCGTCGCTGCGCACCCTGGTCTTCGACCGGACCGTCCGCCAGGCGCTGAACGTCTACGACACCCCCGGGCTGGTCCCGGTCGACCGGCGGCGGGACTACTTCCACCGGATCGCCGTGCACTTCGAGCGCCACCGCCCGGCCGACTACCGCTTCCCCGGCGGGGTGCGCGGCGTGCAGTACCGGCTGGCCGCGCGCGGCGCCCGGATCGCGTACGCCGAGCTGCGCCGCACCGGCCGCCTGCCGCGCGAACTCAGGCGCGGGGCGCGGGCGGTGGCCCCCGCGGTGAAGAAGGGCGTGCGCAGCGGTGCCCGGTTCACGGCGTACAACGCGTTCCGCCGCCTGCCGCTGGACGAGCACCTGGCGGTCTACGCCGCGTACTGGCACCGGGGTTACGCGTGCAACCCGGCGGCGATCTACGAGAAGGCGAAGGAACTCGCCCCGCAGATCCGCGGCGTGTGGGTGGTGGAGAACCGCCGGCAGGCCGACGCGATGCCGCCCGGCGTCCCGTACGTGATCGTCAACACCCCGGCGTACCTCAAGGCGATGGCGACCGCGAAGTACTTCGTGAACAACGTCAACTTCCCGCGCACGATGGCGAAGCGGCCGGGCACGGTGCACGTCCAGACCCAGCACGGCACCCCGCTCAAGGCGATGGGGATGGACCTGCGGGGCCGCCCCGAGGCCGCCGCCGAGGGGATGGACTTCGACCGGCTCCAGGAGGCCGTCGACCGCTGGGACTTCCTGGTCTCCTCCAACCCGCACACCAGCGAGCACTTCGCCCGGGCCTTCCCGGGCCGCTACGAGATGCTGGACGCCGGCTACCCGCGCAACGACCGGCTGGCCAACGCCACCCCGGCGGAGGTCCGGGCCATGCGCGAGCGGCTGGGCCTGCGGCCCGGCACCACGGCGGTGCTGTACGCGCCCACCCACCGCGGCGGCAAGGGCGGCTACGTGCCGCTGCTGGACGTGGCGGAGCTGGCCCGGCTGCTGGGCCCGCGGTTCACGCTGCTGGTGCGCACCCACTACTTCCACGCCGACGGCCCGGGCGACCTGACGGCCGGTGAGGACGCGGCGGAGATCGTGGACGTGTCGGCGCACCCGGTGGTCGAGGACCTCTACCTGGCCGCGGACGCGCTGGTGACGGACTACTCGTCGATGATGTTCGACTACGCGGTGCTGGACCGACCGGTCGTCATATTCGCCCCGGACTGGGAGGAGTACCAGCGCGAACGCGGGGTGTACTTCGACCTGTTCGCGCAGCCGCCGGGCGCGGTCACGGTCGACGTGGCGGGGCTGGCGCGGGCGCTGCGCGCGGGCGATCCGGAGCCGGAGGCGCGGAAGCGGTTCCGGGAGCGGTTCTGCGTCTGGGACGACGGCGGGGCGGCGGAGCGGGTGGTGCGGCGGGTGTTCCCGGTGGCGCCGACGGCCCCGACGGACGGGCTGCAGAACTAACGGCGAAGCAGGACGAACGACGGGGCCTGCGGCCGGGACCGGTGCCGCCGGTACGGCGACCGGCCCCGTCCGCGCGGGCTCAGCGCTGGCGGGCGGCCAGGAACTCCTCGAAGTCCAGGTAGCCCTGGTGACGGGTGTCCATCGCGTGGATCAGTGCCTCGGCCATCGAGATGGTGACGCTGTGGTCGCCCATCTCGTTGGCGGCCAGCGCGTACTCGGCCGGGGTGATCTTGCCGTCGCCGTTCTTGTCGAAACGGTCGAACATCTCCTTGATGGCCTCGACGCTCTCCATCGTTCCTCCTGGGTACTGCAAAGTCTTGCTCGGTTCGGACGGCCGTACCCTACCCGGCCGTGGTGTTCGCCACGGTCGGCGGGAGTGGACGGGCGCCCGGGTGGGTGTCGTAGTCTGCGGGTCTGATTGCTGGCCCGGACTCCTCCGGGGCGGTCGTTCGTCCAGGGAGGGAACCCGTGCTCGACCTCGCCACCAGGCTGGTGCTGAAACCCCTTTCACGGGGGATCTGGCGTCCGGCCATCGAGGGCATCGAGAACGTGCCGCGCAAGGGCGGGGTGATCCTCGCCAGCAACCACCTGTCGTTCATCGACAGCGTGGTGATCCCGCTCACCGCCCCGCGCCGGGTCCACTTCCTCGCCAAGGCCGAGTACTTCACCGGCACCGGGCTCAAGGGCCGGATCTCCAAGGGCTTCTTCGAGTCGATCGGCGCGGTTCCGGTCGAGCGCGGTACCTACCGCTCCGCCCAGGCCTCGCTGGAGTCGGCGCTGGAGATCCTGGAGGACGGCAAGGCGTTCGGCATCTACCCGGAGGGCACCCGGTCGCTGGACGGCCGGCTCTACCGGGGCAAGACGGGCGTGGCCTGGCTCGCGCTGACGGCGGGTGTCCCGGTCGTCCCGGTGGCCCTGGAGGGCCCGGAGCAGATCCTGCCGGTGGGCAAGCGGCTGCCGCGGATCAAGAAGGTGACCGTCCGCTTCGGCGAACCGCTGCACTTCGACGAGCTGCACGGGCAGGCGCGTTCGTTGAAGGCCCGTCGCCAGGTGACCGACGAGGTGATGGCGGCGATCCAGCGGCTCTCCGGCCAGGAGGTCGTGGAGAGCTACAACGAGGTGCCGAAGGCTGCTTGAGCGCCGAGCGCCGTAGGCGCCCCGCGCGGCCGGCCATCCGCGCCACGGGCGCTCCGCGCGGCCGGTACGACTACGCGTGACCGAGGGCGGCGTCCGTCAGGGACGCCGCCTCCGGCGTCTCCCGGCGCAGCAGCGCCGCGTACCGTCCGTCCAGTTCCACCAGCTCCTCGTGGGTGCCGAGTTCGACCACCCGGCCGCGGTCCAGGACGGCGATCTGGTCGGCGGAGCGGACGGTGGAGAGCCGGTGCGCGATGGTGATGGTGGTCCGGCCGGCGGCCAGGGTGTCCACGGCCTGCTGGACGGCATGTTCGGTGCGGTTGTCGAGCGCGCTGGTGGCCTCGTCCAGGATCAGTACGGGCGGGTTGCGCAGGATGGTGCGGGCGAGCGCGAGGCGCTGCTTCTCGCCGCCGGAGAAGCGGTAGCCGCGTTCGCCCACCAGGGTGTCGTAGCCGTCCGGGAGGGCGGAGATGGTGTCGTGGATCTGCGCGGCCCGGGCGGCCTCGACCAGTTCGGCGTCGCTGGCGCCGGGCTTGGCGAAGCGCAGGTTCTCGGCGACCGAGGCGTGGAAGAGGTAGGTCTCCTGGGAGACCACGCCGACCGCGCGGGCCAGGGTGTCGAAGGACAGCTCGCGCACGTCCACGCCGTCCAGGGTGACCCGGCCGCCGGTGACGTCGTACAGCCGCGGCACCAGGTAGCTGAGGGTGGTCTTGCCCGAACCGGTCTCGCCGACGACGGCCAGGGACGTCCCCGCCGGGACCTTGAGCTCGACGCCGTCCAGGGTGGGGCGCTCCTGCTCGGGGTCGTACCGGAAGTCGACGGCCTCGAAGCGGACCTCGCCGCGGATGTCGGCCAGGGTGACCGGGTGCGGCGCTTCGGCGATCTCCACCGGCAGGTCGAGGTACTCGAAGATGCGCTGGAAGAGCGCGAGCGAGGTCTGCACGTCCACGCCGGTGGAGAGCAGGCTGACGGTCGGGCGGAACAGGCCCTGCTGGAGGGTGACGAAGGCGACCAGGGTGCCGACCGAGACGATCGGCGCACCGGCGGCGGAGGTCAGTCCGGCCGCCCAGTAGATCAGCGCGGGCATCGCGGCCATCACGATCATGATGGTGTTCATCCGCCAGCGCCCGGCCATGCTGGAACGCACCTCGAGGTCGGCGAGCTGGTCGGACTGCTCGGTGAACTCCCGGGCCAGCGAGTCGGAACGGCCCATGGTGCGGCCGAGCAGGATGCCGCTGACCGACAGCGACTCCTGGACCGCCGAACTCATCGCGGCCAGCTGCTTCTGCCGCTCGGTGGTGATCTTCTTGCGCTCCTGGCCGACCCGGCGGCTGATCCAGACGAACAGCGGGAGCAGGACCAGCGAGACGACGGTCAGCCGCCAGTCGAGGGCGACCATGGCGACGATCGAGGCGATCACGGCGGTGAGGTTGGAGACCAGGCTGGTCGCGGTGGAGGTCACCGTGGACTGCATGCCGCCGATGTCGTTGGCGATCCGGGACTGCACCTCGCCGGTGCGGGTGCGGGTGAAGAAGGCCAGCGACTGCCGTTGCAGGTGGCCGTAGACGGAGGTGCGCAGGTCGTGCATGACGCGCTGGCCGACGGTGGTGGAGATCAGCGTCTGCAGCACGTTGAACACGCTGTTCACCACGGCGGTGAGGATCATCCCCAGCGCGAGCAGGCTGAGCAGCCCGGTGCGGCCCTGCGGGATGGCGGTGTCCAGCACGGCCTTGAGCAGGAACGGCGAGACGACGGACACCACGGCGGAGGCGGCGACCAGCAGCCCCACCGTGGCCAGCCGGCCCCGGTACGGGCGGAAGAGCGCGAGGATGCGGCGCCACTGGGCCGGCGGGCGGGGGGCGCCCTCGGCGCGTTCGGGCGGGGTCCAGTTGATGGCGGGCCTCAAGTACGGGCCTCCCTGGGTCGGGCGCGCCGGGGTGCGGGCGCGGACGGGGGTGCGGCGGCCGGACGGACACCAGCATAGCGAGAGTAGCTCATAGTTAGGCAAGCTAATAGTGAGGGTGGCTCTATTCCCTCGGGGTGGCTCTGTTCCCTCGCGCTGGAGCCGGCTCCGTCCGGCCGCCTCGGTCCGGCCGTCTCAGTTCATCCCGCCGTCGCGGTTGGTCCCGCCGTCCCGGTCCGTGCAGCCGTCTCAGTCCGTGCGGTACGTGCGCGCCGCCTTCGAGGACAAGCCGCCGAGCTTGCCGGACGGCAGCACCCGGGCGACCGCCACGGCCAACTTGTAGCGCTTGCCCGGCACGGACACCGAGCGGCCGCGGGCGAGGTCACGCACCGCCTCGTCCACCACCCGCTCGGCCGAGAGCCAGGACCAGGCAGGGATGTTGCCGGTGCCCATGCCCGCCCGCTGGTGGAACTCGGTCCGGGTGAAGCCCGGGCAGAGCGCCATCATCCGCACGCCCGTCCCGCCGAGGTCGCGCAGCACGCCCTGGGTGAAGCTGACCACCCAGGCCTTGCTCGCCCCGTACGTGCCGCGCGGCAGGAAGGCCGCCACCGAGGCGACGTTCACGATCGCGCCCCGGCCGCGCTCGCGCATCCCCGGCAGGGCGGCCGTGGTCAGCCGCAGGATCGCCTCGATGTGCACCTTGAGCATGTCCAGCTCGTCCTGGAGCGGGACGGTCCCGAAGGCGCCCTTGTTGCCGAAGCCGGCGTTGTTGATCAGGAGGTCCACCGGGCGGGAGGCGTCCGCGAGCCGGGCCTCGACGGCGGCGATGCCCTCGTCGGTCGCGAGGTCGGCGGTCAGCACCTCCGTCTCCGCGCCGTACTTGAGCTGCAGGTTCGCGCTCGCCCGCTCCAGGCGCTCGGTGTCGCGGGCCACCAGGACGAGGCGGTGGCCGCTACGGGCGAGCCGGCGCGCGAACGCGGCTCCGATGCCGGCGGTCGCGCCGGTGATCAAGGCTGTGGTCATGCCCAGACCGTACCGACTCACCGCAGCCACGCCCACACCCAGGGCAACGTCCCAGCTCAGCGAGGTGCGGATGCAGGCACCGGTTCGTGCTCGTAGTGTCGGACAGGGGCATCGCCCGACCGGGTGATGAACACCAGACGAGGAGGCACATCTGATGCTTACTCAGTTCCGGACCGAAACCGCTTCGGCGTCACGCAGCGCGACGCTCGCCGAGGCCGAGACACTCGCGAGCCTGATGGTGGAGGACGAGGCCGTCGTGTCCGACGCGCCCACGTACCTGCCGGAGGCCGCCGGCGCCGCCCTGCTGGCGGGCCTCCTGCTGCTCTCTCCGAAGGGCCCCAAGGAGAAGCCGACCCGCTAGCCGGGCCCGCAGGCTGCCGGGCCCCGCGCCTGCGCTGCGCCTGCGCCTGCGCCTGCGCCTGCGCTCAGCCTCTCGAACGTTCAGCGTTTCGAACGTTCAGCATCTCGTACGTTCAGCGTCTCGAAGGAGAACCACGACACCATGCCGTTCGCCGAGACCCCACTCCGTGACGAGTACGCCGCGGCGGTCGAGCGAGTGGCGGGCCGTACCCTCGACGCCCTCCGGGACGGCGGGGGCACGGCCGCGCTCGCGGACCCCGACACTGCCGCTCCCCGTCCGGTGCTGGCCGCCGTACGGGTGCTGGGCGCGGACGTGTTCGCCCCGCAGTTGATCTCCGGGGCCGAGCCCGACACCGCCACCGCCGCGCTGCTGGCCGAGGCTCGCCGGGCGCTCCCGGCACCGGCGCCCGCCTCCGAGGACGCGGCCCTCGTCATCGGCTGGCAGGACTGGGCGGCCGACCGGCTGCTCGCCCGCACGCCGTACGGGGACGGCGCACGGGCCGCCTCCCTGCCGCCCGCGCCCCCGTTCGACCGGGAACGGCTCGGCTGGCGGACCTGGTCCGCGCGGATGGCACAACTGTCCGTCCTCGCCCTGCCCGGCCTGGACGGCCCCGTGCACGACTCCGCCCGCGCGGGCACGCTCGACCTCGCCCGCGGCACCGTCCGCGCCATGCTGCGGCGCGACGCCACCACCTCCGTCCGACTCGCCCGCTGGCTCGCCTGGGCACAGGCCGACGGCCGGCCGCTGCGACTGGAGCTCGAGCCCGTCCTGGACCGGATCGACCAGGTCAATGACGGCACCGACCGATCCGGGCTCGAACTCGCCATAGCCCGGGCCCTGTCGAACGGGGCTCCGCGATGACCGACACCCAGATGACCGACACCCAGCTGCTCGCCACCGCCCAACAGCTCGGCTCCCGGTCCCTGGCCTGGCTGCACGCCGGCTACCGGAAGGGCTACGGCCGGCTCGAGGACAACACGATCATCGACCTCGCCGAACCGAACGACGTCTACAAGCCGCTCTGCGAAGTCGCCCTGGCCGCCTCGCTCGTGATGCGCGACGGCATCACCGGACCACGCGACACCGAGCTCGCGCGCGAGCTCCTCGAAACCGCCTGGGCCCAACTCCGGGACGGCGAGCTGCTGTACGAGCGGCAACTGCGGCACGTCACGGTCATCGACCCGCTGGAGACGTACGGCCACTTCGCCCGGGCCGGGTTCCGCCACGCCGCACTGGAGGAACTGCTCGACTCGCTCGGCCGTCTGCGCTCCGTGCACGCCGTCGAGATCCCGGCCAACCGCCGGCTCGCCCTGGCCAACGCCCGGCGGATCGCGGGGCTGGAACACCGTCCGGACTGGGACGCGCTCACCGGGGCCACCTGGCTCGGCGCCCTCCCCGAACCGTGGACCATCGCCTGGCTGATCGCCTACCACGTCACCCACACCGTCTTCCACGTCACCGACTGGGGCGCCCGGCCCGAGTGCCTGCCCGAACCGATGCGCGACTACCTGCGCGACTGGCTGCCGGTCTGGCTCGACATCTGGCTGGAGATCGAGCAGTGGGACCTCGCGGGCGAACTGTTGATCGTCGACTCGTGCATCGGCCGGCCCGTCACCGGCCGGATCGGCTGGGAGGCCCTGGCCGCCGTCCAGCAGCCGGACGGCCTGATTCCGTGCGAGGGGTCGGCGCCCGACTACGACGACCCGGAGGACGCCTTCCGCGATCACGGGCACACCGCCGTGGTCGGAGTGGTGGCCGCCACCGTGGCGCTCTCGCGTGCGCTCGGCGGCACTCCGGTGACCGGGTGAGCGACCTGGCCGCCGCGGTGGCGGCGGCGGTCCGGGCCGCCCAACCGCACGCCACCGCCGTCACGGTGGCCGTGGCACGCGGGGAGGCGGAGGAGGTGCACTGCCACGGACGGCTCGGACACGAGCCGACCGCGCCGCCGTGCACGCCGGACACCGTCTTCGAACTCGGCTCGGTGACCAAGACCTTCACCGCGCTGCTGCTGGCCGACATGGCCGTGCGTGGCGAACTCGCCCTGGACGACCCGATGGAGGACCGGCTTCCGCGCCACTGGCGCCCGGCGCGCGTCCGCTCGAGCGAACCGATCCGGCTGCTGCACCTGGCCACCCACACCTCCGGCCTGTCCCGCCTACCGCCGGGGCTGCTCGCGAGCGCCCTGCCGGCCTGGTCCAGCAACCCCTACGCCGCCTACGGCGACGAGCAGTTGAGGGACGGACTGGCCCGAACCACCGTACGCGGGAGACCGGGCAGCCGGTTCAGGTACTCCAACTACGGGGTCGCGCTCCTCGGCCGGGCGCTCGCCGAGACTGCGGGGATCCCGTACGAGCAGCTGCTCGCCGAACAAATCTGCCGACCGTTGGGGCTGCGCTCCACGGGCTGCGCACCGGACACCCCGGGGCGGGCCGTCGGACACCGACGCGGGCGGGCACTACCACCCTGGCGGATCCCCGGACTCCCGGGAGCCGGCGCGGTACGGGCCGGCGGGGCCGACCTGCTGCGCTATCTGAGGCTCCATCTCGACGGAGCAGAAGGCGAGTTGGGGGCAGCAGCGCGGGACGTCCAACGCTCGAGACTGCGGCTGCCGCACTCGACCGACCGGATCGGCCTGGTCTGGATGCACCGCCGCTCGGGCGACCGCGACCTCTACTTCCACTCCGGTGGCACCCGGGGGTTCACCGCCTTCGTCGGATTCTCACCGGAGGGATCGGCCGCCGTAGCCGCACTGGCCAACACCGGGCCGGCACTGAACGGACGGTTCGTGCAGGCCGGGTACGAGGTGCTGCGGGCCGCGAGCCGCGCCGGCTAGACGGCCACCGCCTTGGCCCGGTCGGCGGCGATGTGCACCGCCAGACCGGCGAGCACCGTGCCCATCACGTACCGCTGGACGCGCAGCCAGGCCGGGCGGCGGCCGAGGAAACCCGCGATACCGCCCGCGGTCATCGCGATCAGGCCGTTCACGCCGACCGCGATCACGATCTGGACCAGGCCCAGCACCAGGCTCTGCAGGGCGACGTGCCCGCGCTCGGGCGCCACGAACTGGGGCAGCAGCGAGACGTACATGATGGCGATCTTGGGGTTGAGCAGGCAGGTCAGGAAGCCCATCGCGAACAGGCGGCGCGGCGGGTCCGGCGGCAGCTGCTGCGGGGCGAACACCGCCGTGCCGCCGGGCTTGACCGCCTTCCAGGCCAGCCAGAGCAGGTAGCCGACACCGGCCAGCTTGATCCCGGTGTAGAGGGCGGGGACGACCGAGAAGACCGCAGCCACTCCGACCGTCACGGCGACCAGGTAGACCAGGAAGCCGGTCGCCACGCCGGTCAGCGAGACCAGGCCGGCCCGGCGGCCCTGGGATATCGAGCGCGACACCAGGTAGATCATGTTCGGCCCCGGGGACAGCGCCATGCCCAGCGCCACGGCGGCGATGCCGAGCACGGCGTGGCCGTCCACTGCGGATGTCAAGGTGTCCAGCGTGTCCAGCGCGTCCAGCTCGTCCATGCGAGGAGGCTAGGGCGCGGATCCCGCTCGATGCAATGATGGCTTTGCACTCGGTGCAATGTCTGCTCGGCGCAATCGCTGCGCGGTGTATCCATGCTCGGTGCGTCTCTGCTCGGTGCAGTGCCCCCTGGGCGCGAAGAAGGGGCTCGGAGACCGATGACCGACTACCACCTGATCGCGGACCGGGTCGCCGCCGACATCACGGCCGGAAGGCTGCGACCTGGCCAGCAGCTGCCCACCCAGCGGGCCTTCGCCCGTAGCCGGGGCATCGCCGCCTCGACCGCGGGCCGCGTCTACCGCGAACTGGCCCGGCGCGGGCTGACCGTCGGCGAGGTCGGGCGGGGCACCTTCGTCCGGGCCGGGCGCGGTACGGCGGCGGACGACGGACGGATCCCGCTCGCCGAACCGGCCGACGCGCCGATCGACCTGGAGCTCAACTACCCCACCACGCCCGAACAGTCCGAACTGCTGGCCGCCGCCCTGGCACCGCTGCTGCGGGCGGACGCGCTCGGCGAGGCGCTGCGGCCGGTGGGCGCGGCGGGGACGGCGGCCGCCCGGCGGGCCTTCGCGGAACTGCTGTCGACGGATGCGGGCGGCTGGGGCGCCGACCCGCGGGAGCTGCTGTTCGCGGGCAACGGGCGGCAGGCGGTCGCGGGGGCGCTCGCCGCACTGGTGCCACCCGGACAGCGGCTGGGGGTCGAGGCGCTGACGTACCCGGTGGTCAAGGCCGTGGCCGGGCAGTTGGGCATCCGGCTGGTGCCGCTCGCGGTCGACGAACACGGGCTGCGGCCCGACGCCCTGGCGGCGGCCCACCGCACGGCGCCGCTGAGCGCGGTGTACGTCCAGCCCCGGCTGCACAACCCGCTCGGCACCAGCCTGCCGCCCGAGCGGGCGGCCGCCCTGGCCGGGGAGCTGCGCCGACTGGACCTGCCGGTGGTCGAGGACGCGATCTGGTCCTTCCTGCGGCCCGGGTCGGCTCCGCTCGCCGCGCTGGCGCCCGAGCGGACGGTGCTGGTCGACAGCCTCTCCAAGCGGCTCGCCTCCGGACTGACCACCGGGGTCGCGGTCGTCCCGGACGGGCTGCGCGAGCGGGTCGCGGCGGCCCTGCGGGCCGGCGGGTGGGCGCCGAACGGCTTCGCGCTGGAGGCGGCGGTGCGCTGGATCGGGGACGGGACGCCGACCGCGGTGGCGGCGGCGAAGCGCGCGGACGCGACCGCCCGGCAGGCACTGGCCCGGGAGATGCTCCCCCGGCAGCGGCTGCGGACGGACCCGTGCTCGTACTACCTGTGGTGGGAACTGCCGGGGGCCTGGCGGGCGGAGACCTTCGTCGCCGCGGCCGCCCGGGCGGGCATCTCGATCACACCTGCGGCCGCCTTCGCGGTGGATCCGCGGAGCACCCCGTCCGCGGTGCGGGTGGGACTGGCCTCGCCGCCGTTGCCGGTGCTGGGGTGGGCGCTGGGGGTGCTGGCGGGGATCGCGGGTGGCGGGTGACAACTGACAGGTAACAGATAACAGCTGACAGATTTCGAAAGTTGTTATCTGTTATCCGTCATCTGAAATCTGTCAGCTGTTCGCTGTCAGCAGTCAGCTGTCACGCGCCGCCCGTCCGCCGCCCGCCGTCAGTCCCCCGCCCCCGTCCGTTCCCTCCGCACCGCCGTGTCGGCCGCGCCGCCGGCCCCGACGGCGCGCAGGCGGGAGGCGGCGGTGGCCGCGAGCTGCGGGGCGAGCTTGGCGACGTCGCGGGAGCCGACCACGGCGATCAGGCTCGGCAGCAGCCAGCGCACCGGCTGCATCCCGCGCAGCCATGCCTGGGCGTACACATGGGCGGAGCGCCGGGCGATACCGGCGACGATCCGGTCCACGGCCGGCTCCAGTGGGTACGTCTTGTTGGCCGGCCACGGCAGCCGGCTGCGCATCTGCTTGAGCACGGCATCCTCGTCGGCACCGCGCACCATGTCCGTGTCGGTCCAACTCAGATACCCCACACCGACCTTGACCCCCTGGTAGGCGACCTCGGCGCGGATCGAGTGGGCGAAGGCCTCCACCCCGGACTTGCTGGCGCAGTAGGCGCTCATCAGCGGCGCCGGGGTGAGTGCGGCGAGCGAGGCGATCTGCAGCAGGTAGCCGCGGCTCTCGGTGAGGGCCGGCAGGAAGGCCCGCGCGGTGGCGACACTGCCCAGCAGATTGACCTCGATCACTCGACTGAACGCCCGGTGGTCGCTGTCGGCGAGCGGTCCGCCGATCGCGATCCCGGCATTGGCGACCACGGTGTCGATCCGCCCGTAGTGCTCCTTGATCCGCTCGACGGTGGCGCCGAGCGCCTCCAGGTCGGTGACGTCCACCTCCCAGGCGGTCGCGTCGGCGCCGCACTGCGCCGCGACGGCCTTCAACTCCTCGGGCTCCAGGCCCAGTAGAGCGACCTTGGCCCCGCATCGGGCCAGCTTCCGGGCCAGCGAGGCACCGACCCCACGGGCGGCCCCGGTGACCACCACGACCTGTGCGGACAGCGGCGGGATGGCGTTCATGCGACGGTGGTCCTCTCGACGGCGGGGTCGACGGCAGGAGCGGAGGCAGGAGCGGAGGCAGCAGCAGGGACGGAAACGGTCTCGGTGGGCGCGCCCGCCAGATGGGCGCAGGCCATCCGGTGGATCTCGGCCGCGACCTCCGCCGGGCGCTCCAGCGGCGCCATGTGACCGACCCCGGGAAGCAGCAACAACCCCTGTGGATCGGCGAGTTCGGCGACCATCCGGTGGGCGTGCACCGGCGGGGTGAGCCGGTCGGCGGTGCCCACCACCACGGCGGTGGGGGCGGTGATCCGGCCGAGCCCGGCCCGTACGTCCAGCCGGTCGAGCACTCCGGCCCAGTGGTAGCGGACCGCGGTCGGGCAGGCGTGCACGATCCGGGCCGTCGCCTCGACCTGCCCGGCAGGTGAACTCGGCCCCATGGTCGCGTACTTGAGCGCGGCCCGACTCACTCCCGAGACCGGTCCGAGCGGCAACCGGGAGCGCAGCAGCTGCCGGTGCAGGAAGCGCCGCAGACCCGGGGCGCGCACGCCGTCCGGCAGGACGGTGAGCTCGGCGACCAGGTCGGCCGGGCCGGTGGAGATCAGGACGTTCGCGGCGGTGCGCTCGGCGACCTCGGGGCGGCCGCCGGCGGCCATGATGGTCATGCCACCCATGCTGTGCCCGGCCAGCACGGCCCGTTCCCCCGCCGGGACGGTCCGCGCGAGCACGGCGGCCAGGTCCTCGGCGAGCGCCCGGGTGGAGTAGCGGGCCCGGCTGGGCGGAATCTCGCTCTGCCCGTGGCCGCGCTGGTCGTAGGCCACCACCCGGTAGCGGTCGGAGAGTTCACGGATCACCGGGGCCCAGAAGGCGGTCGAGCAGGTCCAGCCGTGGGACAGCACCACGGTGGGCGCGCCGGGTTGGCCGTGCACCTCGGCGTGCAGCCGGATGCCGTCCGCCGACCGGATGCTCAACTCCTCGACGGGCGTGGGCGGAACGTACTCGGCGGGCAGTTGGACGGCACTCATGCGGTGGCCTCCTGGGCGGCGGTGGAAGCGACGGGACGGGCGGTGCTCGGTTCGGTGCGCATGATCAGCTCGTACTCACCCAGGTCGACCTTGCGGGTGGCGCGGCGGAAGGAGGTCGTGGAGCCGGGCCAGAGCACGGTGTTCTTGCCGTTCGGGTCCAGGTACCAGCTGCGGCAGCCGCCGGTGGTCCAGACGGTGCGGTCCATCCGGTGCTGGAGCTCCAGGTTCCACTGCCGCTGGGCCCGGACGGTGGGCTGCATGGCGGCGGCGCCCACCGTGTCGAGCGTGGTCAACGCGTCGATCATGTAGTTCAGTTGGGACTCGATCATGAGGATCATCGAGCTGTTGCCGAGGCCGGTGTTGGGGCCGATCACGAAGAAGAGGTTGGGGAAGCCGTGCACGGCCGAGCCGCGCAGGGCCTCCATACCGTCCTTCCACTCCTCCGCCAGACTGGTCCCGTTCACCCCGAACACCCGGGCACCGATGGGCATGTCGGTGACGTGGAAGCCGGTACCGAAGACGATCGCGTCGACCTCGTGCTCGCTGCCGTCGGCGGCCACCAGGGTGGAGCCGCGCAGTTCGCGCAGGCCGGAGGAGACGACCTCGGTGTTGGCCGCGGCGAGCGCCGGGTAGTACGTGTTGCTGAGCAGGATGCGCTTGCAGCCGATCCGGTAGTCCGGGGTGAGCCTGGCGCGCAGCGCGGGGTCGGCGACGCCCTGGGCGATGTGGCGCTCGGCGAGCTGCTGGACGACCCGCAGCAGCCCGGGGCGGCGCACGAAGGCGTCGACCTGCAGCTCGCGGAGCGCGAACAGGGTGCCGCGGCGGATCTTGGCGGTGACCGGCAGCCGGCCGTGCAGCCACTTCTCCAGCTGGCTGATTTCGCGGTCGCGGCGCGGCAGGACCCAGGCGGGGGTGCGCTGGAAGACGGTCAGCTTGCCGACCTTCGGCTGGATCGACGGGATGATCTGGGCGGCGGAGGCGCCGGTACCGACCATCGCCACGCGCTTGCCGGTCAGGTCGAAGTCGTGGTCCCAGCGGGAGGAGTGGAAGACCTTGCCGGGGAAGGTGCTCAGGCCGGGCAGGTCGGGGATCTGCGGGTCGGCGAGCGGTCCGGCGGCGGAGACGACGGCGTCGGCGGTCCACTGACCGGCCGAGGTGGTGATCCGCCAGCGGGTCCGCTCGGCCTCCCAACGGGCCTCCAGCACCTCGGCGTTGAAGCGCAGGTGCGGGCGGATTCCGAAGACGGTGGCGACCTTCTCCAGGTAGGCGCGGATGTCGGGCTGGCCGGAGAAGCTGCGCGGCCAGTCGGGGTTGGGCGCGAAGGAGAAGGAGTAGAGGTGCGAGGGTACGTCGCAGGCGCAGCCGGGGTAGCTGTTGTCGCGCCAGGTACCGCCGACCGAGTCCGCGCGCTCCAGCACGACGAAGTCGGTGATGCCGGCGCGGCGCAGCCGGACGGCCGCACCGAGGCCGCCGAAGCCGGAGCCGATCACCGCCACCCGCACGTGCGGTACGGCCTCCGCTGCGGCGCCGGGGTCGGGCGCCGTGGTCGCGCCGGGGCGGGGGCGCTTGCTGCTGGATGCCATGCGGCCTCCTCCTGAGGGTGGGGCGGTGGTCTTCACGCTCTTCCGGGGGCGGCGCCCTCGGAAACCTCCGGGGCCGCGCCCCGGAGCCCTGCCGATCGCGCCAGTAATCACTGGCATGGTGGGCAGGGTAGTCCTTGCTGACACCGGATGGAAGAAGCACGACAGCCCGGATCCACCGGAAGTCCCCGGAATTCCCGGAGGGCCCGCCGCCGACCTGACGGACCTATGCTGATCGCCGTGGACAAGGTCAGAGCTGCTGCGGACGACAGAAAACGCGAGTACCGGGTGGAGGAACTGGCCGAAGCGGCCGGGATCACCACCCGCACCCTGCGCTTCTACCGTGAGCGCAAACTGCTCCAACCGCCCCGCAAGGAGGGCCGGATCGCCTGGTACGGCGAGGAGCACCTGACCCGGCTGCGGATGATCGGCGAACTGCTCGACCGCGGCCACACCCTGGGCGGGATCGCCGAACTGATCGGCGCCGGCGAGAGCGGACGGGACGTCGCGGAGCTGATCGGGCTCGAAGCCGCGATCGTCGCCCCCTGGTCGGACGAGACCCCGGTGCGCCTGGAGTGGGACGAGCTCAAGGCCGCCTTCGGGGACCAGCTCACCGAGGAGAACACCGCCGAATCGATCGCCCAGGGCTACATCACGGTCGAGGAGGACGGGATCACCCACGTCAGCCGCCGGCTGATGGACGCCACCACCGAGCTGGTCGCCGAGGGCGTACCGCTCTCGGCCGTACTGGACGCCAGCCGGCGCACCCGGGAACACGTCGACGCCATCGCCGAGATCTTCATCGAGGTGGTCAGCGACCACCTGCTGAGCGTACTCTCCGCCGACACCCCGCTGGCACCGGGCGAGGCGGCCAAGCTCACCGAACGCATCCTGCGGGTACGGCCGCTCGCCCGCACCGTCGCCGACGCGCAGTTTACCCTCGCGATGGACCGCCGGGTGCGTGCCGAGTACGCCGAACTGCTGCGCCAGCGACGGGAGTACGGATCCGAGGCGTAGCGGGGCGGCTGGGCGGGCAGGGATTTCCGCGCCCCGTCAGTCCGTTGAGGAGCCGCCGATGCCCCGCACCCTCGGCCGTCGAACGCCCGATCGTCGAACTCCCAGTCGCCGCGCGGCACTCGGTCTCGCCGCCGGGCTCGCACCCGGCCTCCTGCTCGCCGCCTGCGGGCCCGACTCCCCCACGCCGGGCGGCGGTTCGACGGGCTCCGGCGGCACCCGGACCGTCCAGCACGCGCGCGGCACGAGCACCGTTCCGGACCGGGCCGCGCGGGTGGTGGCGCTGGACACGGACGCCCTCGACTCGGTGGTCACCCTCGGACTGAGCCCGGTCGGCGCCACCACCGTCAGCGAGGGCGCGCCCTTCCCCGGGTACCTCCCCACCGAGCGGCTGGCCGGGACGAAGGCGGTCGGCACGATCGGCCAGCCCAACCTGGAGGCGATCGCGGCGCTGCGGCCCGATCTCATCCTCAGCAACCAGGTCCGCGACGACAAGCGGTACGACCAGTTGTCCAGGATCGCTCCGACCGTACTGTCCAGGACCACCGGCCCGACCTGGAAGGAGAACGTCCGGCTGCACGCCGAGGCGATGGGCCGCGGGGCCGAGGCCGAGGCGGCGGACGCGGCGTACCGAGCCAAGGTGCGGAACCTCGTGACCGCACTGGGCGGGCCGGCCAGGGCGGCGGCCACCCGGGTCGAGATGGCCCGCTTCCTGGCCGGCGCGCCCACCCGGCTCTACCTCGACGACACCTTCGTCGGCTCGCTGTTCAAGGACCTCGGGCTCGGCCGCCCGGCCAACCAGGGCAAGCCGGGGTTCTCGCTGGAGATCAGCCCCGAGCAGGTGGACCAGGCGGCGGCCGACGTCATCTTCTACTCGGTGTACGGGGACCCGGCGAAGTCCGACCGGACCCGGATCACCGAGGGAGCGCTGTGGAAGAACATCGACGCCGTCCGCAACGGCCGGGTGTACCAGGTGGACGACAGCCTCTGGATGCTCGGCATCGGCTACACCGGGGCCGGGCTGATCCTGGACCAGATCCGCAAGGACCTGGTGTGACGGCCGGCGGGTGGGGGCTGACAGTTCACAGAGGACGGCTGGCGGCTGACAGATCACAGCGAACAGATTTCAGATAACAGATGTTGAAATCTGTGATCTGTTCGCTGTGATCTGTTCGCTGCTACTTGTCAGCCGTCACCGGCCGGCCCCGTCAGCCGTCCACCGCCCCCGGCGCCAGCGCGGGCGACGGGAAGACGTGCCGGGCCTCGCCGCCCGCCCACCAGACACCGATCGCGAACACCGCCGTCGCCTCCAGCAGCCCCGCCCGGTCCAGGCCGCCGCAGTGCACCGGCGTGCAGCCCATCGAAGCCACCAGCTCGGCGGTCAGGGCCGCAGCCGATCGATCGTCCGCGCAGTACGGGACGCCGAGCGACGCCCCCTCGAAGCGGGGCCGTGGCAGCGACCAGATGCTGTCGTGGCAGATGCCGAACGCCTTCACCACCCGCGCCGCCGGGGCCGCCGAGGCGAGCCGCCGGGCCATGGAGTCGGCGGCTCCCGCCGTGGTCAGCGCCGGCCCGTCCGGGCCCGGGGCCATCGGGACGGTGCAGTCCAACAGGACCCGTCCGGCCAGTTCGTCCGCCAGCGACGCGACCACCGGCTCCGCCGCCCCGGCCGGAAGCGCGACCAGCACCGCCTGCCCGAACCGCGCCGCCTCCACGGGTTCGCCGCCGCCCGCGGCCCCGATCGCCCCGGCGAGCTTCCGTGCCGCCGCCGCGTCCCGACCACCCACCACCACTTCGTGCCCGGCCCGTACCCACGCCCCGCCCAGTGCGCCCGCCATGGCGCCGGTACCGAGAATGCCGATCCGCATGGTCCATCCACTCCTCATCACGTGAAATGCCGCGCCCGGACGCTAGCCGGGTCGATGCACACCGCCGGGTAGGCAACGGACAGGGCAGGATGGACCCATGCGGAACGAAGGCGTCAGCGACGAGCGATCGGGGGGCGGGCCAGGCAGCGGGCCGGGCGGCGATGCGGGGTTCGCCGCGGACTGCCGCGCCCGACTCGCCTTCGAGGTGATCGCCAACCGCTGGGACAGCGTGGTGCTGTACGTCCTCGGCGAGGGCGGACCGATGCGCCCGCGCACCCTGCTGGACCGGATCGGCGGCCTCAGCCCGAAGGTGCTCAACGAAACGCTGCGGCGACTGGAGTACAACGGCCTGGTGGAGCGCCACCGTTACGCCGAGGCCCCGCCGCGCGTCGACTACGCCCTGACCGACGCGGGCACCGCCCTGCTCGACCCGATCCGCGCCCTCGGCACCTGGGCGGAGACCCACGCGGACGCCGTCCTCGCCGCCCAGGAGAGGTACGAACACAAAGCCAATTGACGGTACGTCGGCTAAGTCCTCCTGTCGGTCCCGCGTGCCATCCTCCTCGTGCACCCACGACAACCGGAGGCACCCGTGCACACCGATCTGGACGAACTGGAAGTCCTCACCCTCTTCGTGACGGACGTCCCCGCCGCGAAGGCCTTCTACCAGGAGGTATTCGGCCTGCCGGTGGTCCACGAGGACGACGCCTCGGCCGTCCTCCGACTGCGGAACCTGCTGCTCAACCTGCTGGCGGCGGACCAGGCGCCCGAGCTGGTGGAGCCCGCGCCGGTGGCAGCGCCCGCCGTGGGGGTGCGGGCGCTGCTGACCGTCCGGGTCCCGGACGTGGACGCGGTCTGCGCCCAACTGGCAGAGCGCGGCGTCGCGTTGCTCAACGGCCCGGTGGACCGCCCGTGGGGCCGCCGGACGGCCGCCTTCGCCGACCCGGCGGGTCACGTGTGGGAGGTCGCCCAGGACCTCACCTGACCCGCCTGCCCCGCGCCCCACCCGCCACGCCCGACGCGCACAACGACGGGAGCGACGGTGGTCCGCACACCGTCGCCCCCGCCGTCCGACCCGGCCGTTCGGCACCCACAGTCCGACCGGGCCCTGCTCGGACGCGCCCCGGGCCGGGCCTGCCCAACTCAGGCCCGACCCGGTTCAGGCCCGAGTCAGTTGACGTTGACCGCGGTCCAGGTGGCCGCCACCGCGTTGTACTCAGTGCTGTTCGCGCCGTACAGGTCCGACGCCGCGCTCAGGGTGGCCGCACGGGCGCCCGCGTAGTCGGTCGTCGAGGTGAAGTACACGGTCAGCGCCCGGTACCAGATCTGCGCGGCCTTGTCCCGGCCGATGCCGGCGAGCGAGGAGCCGTCCGCCGTGGGGCTGTTGTAGTTGAACCCGTTGATCGTCTTCGCGCCGCTGCCCTCGGACAGCAGGTAGAAGAAGTGGTTCGCCACACCGGACGAGTAGTGCACGTCCAGGTTGCCGACGTTGGCGTCCCAGTAGTCGGCCGAGGAACCGTCCTTGCTGGGCTGGTCCATGTAGCGCAGCGGGCTGCCGTCGCCGCGCAGGTTGATCAGCTCGCCGATCTGGTAGTTCGGCGGGTTGGAGGGCAGGTTGGCGTACCACTCCACCATGGTGCCCATGATGTCGGAGGTGGCCTCGTTGAGGCCGCCGGACTCGCCCGAGTAGTTCAGGCTGGCGGTCGCCGCGGTGACGCCGTGGGTCATCTCGTGGCCGGCCACGTCGATCTCGGTGAGCGGCGCGCTGTTGTTGTTGCCGTCGCCGTACGACATGCAGAAGCAGTCGTCGCTCCAGAACGCGTTGACGTAGTTGGAGCCGTAGTGCACCCGGCTGAGGGCGCCGACGCCGTCGTTGCGGATGCCGTTGCGGCTGAACGTGTTCTTGTAGAAGTCCCAGGTGGTGGCGGCGCCGAACTGGGCGTCCACGGCGGCGGATTCGCGGCTGTTGTTGGTGCCGTCGCCGAAGCTGTTGCTGGGGTTGGCGAACAGCGACCCGCTGCCCGACTCGCTGTTGTTCATGTCCGTGGTGGACTGGCCGCCGCGGCTGGTGTCCTTGAGCTCGAACTGCGAGCCGTTCTCATTGGTGTTGAGGGGGACCTGGCCGACGAAGATGCCGTTGCCGGTACCGGCGGCGGTCTCGATCTTCTCGTGGGTGGAGAGGACCTTGCCGTCGGCCGCGTCGGTGACCAGGATCTGGGCGCTCGGGGTGCCGTCGGCGCGCACGCCCTCGACGGTGGTCCGGTAGGCCAGGCGCGGGTTGCCGTCGGTGGCCCAGACGACCAGCTCGGCCTTGCCGACCTGGTGCACGCCGGCGATCGGGGACTCGTCGGAGTCGATGGTCTGGCCGATGGTGGCCTTGACCGTGCCGGAGGCCTGGTCGGCGGCCTTGTCCGCGGGGATCTTCGGAGTCAGGCTCGGCAGCGCGATCCGGGCGGAGACGGCCCTGTCCACCGACTTCACGGCGCCGCCGGGCTTCTGGTGGACGACCAGGTCGCCGCCGATCACCGGGAGGCCCGCGTAGGTGCGCTCGAAGCGCAGGTGACGGGTGCCGTCCTGGTCGACGACGGCGTCCTTGGCCACCAGCTTCTCCTGGCCGCCGAGGCCGAGCGCCTGGGCGAGCGGGGTGGACTGGCCGTTGGCCACGGCGAGCACGGCCGCGTGCTGCGAGGCGGCCTGTGCCTGCAGCGACGGGGACGCGGGGGCGGCCTGGGCGGCGGTGGTGGCCACCTGGATGACACCGGTCAGCATGGCCGTGGCCGAAAGCACGGCAACAGCGGCGAGCTTACGCTTCAACGTAAGAGTCCTTCCGGGAAACCGCGTCTGGGCGCGGTCGCGCCGCGCTCCGGGGGCCGGGGTCGGCACCTGTGGGGCGGAGCGGGCGCTGACGTGCAGGAACCCCGTGCGGTCGAGCGGCTTGCCACCGAGGGGTGGGGGTGGGGGGCTACCGCTGGGGGGTGACCAGAAGCATGACAATCCAGCAGGTGAATTGACAGGTCTGCATCAGTGATTGGCCAGGTCTCGCCAGTTGGTAAAGGGATTCAAAAGGCGGTCGAACCAGGGCAATTCGAGCGACCTTGCAGGGGGTTCCGATCCGAACCAGGCCCGATCGCCTGCGCCGACGGCGGGCCGGCCACCGACGGTCGGTCGGGGTGTCAATACCGATGACCGGCCGATCGACTTTTACATCCTTGTAGAAGTTTCCATACATACCCTTGACGCCCCAGTGGCGAGGTCCCGCCACCGAACGCCCTTGCCCGCCGGGGTGACGGCCTGATAGAGGCCGGCACCCCGGTGACCGGGCGCCTACGCGCCGTACTCCCTTGCGGCGGCCAGCAGTTGGCGCAACGAGGGGTTCACCATCGGACGGCCGGCCACACTCACCGTCGGCACGGTCTCGTTGCCGTCCGCGACCGAACGCACGAAGGCGGCCGCGTCCTGGTCCTTCCAGATGTTGACCCGGGTGAAGCGGCGGCTGTACCGCAGACGGGTGAAGAGCAAGCCGAACCGCAGCTTCATGCAGTAGGTGCACAAGGGGCGCCAGTAGAGCACCACTTCGCCGGTCCCGGCCACCCCGTCCGCCGTCGCACCGCTCGCCGCGTCCGTCACTGCAACCTCCACTCCTGCGCCGTGTTCCCGGGTGTGCACGCGACCATGGTGAGCTCGTTGCCGGGGCCGTTGTCCGTCATGCACGACTGGTTCTGGTAGTCGGCCAGCGTGTACGAGCCCGGGGTGCTGCCGTTGCGGACCGTCCACCGGGTGAGGAAGCTGAACCCGTTGCTCAGCACGACCTTGCCGTCCATGGTCTGGACCAGCTGCGGGCCGCCGTTGTTGCAGGCATTGAACACGATCCAGCTGCCCGGGTCGGTGGCGCGCACCCAGCCGTACTGCGAGGCACCGCCGAGGACGATCGGGTTGTCGCCGTTCAGGTTGTCGTTGCGCATCCCGATCGGGCGGCCGTTCCTGACGCTGACGATGGTGCTCCAGCTGCTGCCGCCGCAGGACGCGGGACGGGCGGCCGCCGACGGGGCGGACGGGTTGCCGCCCGCCGACGAACCGCCCGCACCGCCCGAACCCCCGGAACCGGCCGAACCTCCCGAGCCGCCTGAACCGCCGCCCTGGGAGGCCGGGTTGCCGGGCTTGGCGGGCGACTGGTCCGCCGCCGTACCCCCGCCCGCGGGCTGGCCGCCCGAAGCCCCACCGGCCGCCGCGCCGCCACCGGGGTTCGAGCCGCCGCGCCCCTGGGAGCCGCTGCCGCCCTGCGCCGGTACGGGAACGGGCAGTTGGGTACCGGGCGGCAGCCCGCCGCCGGTGGCCTGCTGGTCGGCGGTCGGGGTGGCCGACGGGGTGTCGGTCGGTGACGGCGTGGCGGGTCCGGAGCCGGCCGCGGAGGTGGTGGCCGGGACCGCCGGGACCGTCACCACCACGGTGGGCTGGGCAGCCGGTGGCACGGCCGCGTCGGACCGGCCGGGGCCGCGGTCGACCAGCAGCACCGTCGCCGTGCCCATCGAGATCACGATCGGGACGACGACCGGGAGCAGCAGGGTACGGCGCGAGCGGCGTCGGCCCGGCTCGGTCTCCGCCTGCGGGTCCATCCGCACGACCTGCTCCGGACCGACCGGGGCGGCCGCGGCAGCGGCCCCCGCCGGCACGACGGCGGCGCCGCGGTTCGGAGCACCGGCCGGGTCGGCGGGTGCGGCGCCAGATTCGGCGCCAGATGCGGCACCGGCTTCGGCACCGGCCTTGGGAGCCGCCGAAGGTACGGCCCCGGCCCCGCCGCCGACACCGCCCGCCCCGGCCCCGCCGGCGTCCGCCCGCAGGTCGATCGTCCCGCTGTCCGCCGCCTTCCGCGCCGCCCCCGGCAGCCCGATCGCCACCCGGGCCGCCGCCGCCATTCCGGCCGCGCTCTCGAAGCGGTCCTCGGGCTGCTTGGCCAGCGCGGTGGCGATCAGCGCCCGGACCGCCGCCGGGAAGGTCTCCGGCAGCTCCGGTACCGGCTGGTTGACGTGCTTGAGCGCGACCTGCAGCGGCCCCTCGCCCTGGTACGGCACCCGACCGACCAGCAGCTCGTAGCCGACCACGCCGATCGAGTACAGGTCGGAGGCCGGGCCGATGGCCTCCCCCGAGGCCTGCTCGGGGGACATGTAGGCCGCGGTGCCGATGACCGCGTACGGCGCGGTGAGCTTGGTGCTGGCGACGGCCCGGGCGATGCCGAAGTCGGTGATCACGACCCCGCCGTCCTCGCGCACCATCAGGTTGGAGGGCTTGAGGTCGCGGTGCACGATCCCCCGCCGGTGGGCGGCGTGCAGCGCGTCCAGGGCGTCGGCGAGCAGGCGCAGCGCGCGCTCGGCGCTCATCGGACCGTCGTCCTCGAGCACCCGGTCCAGCGGCCGGCCCTCGATCAGGTCCATCACGATGTACGCGCAGCGGGCGTCGTCGCCGTCCCCGCCGCTCTCCCCGTAGTCGTGCACGCCCACGATGCCGGGGTGGTCGACCGCGGCGACCAGCTGGGCCTCACGGCGGAACCGCTGGAGGCCGGTGCCGTCCTCGAACAGGTCCGCGCGGAGGATCTTCACGGCGACCGGCCGGGCCAGCACCCCGTCCTCGGCCCGCCAGACCGCCCCCATCCCCCCGCCGCCGACCTTCTCGACCAGCGTGTACCGCCCGCCGAGCACAGTGCCCGCGCTACTCATCTCCCCTGCCCCCAGGTGTCATGACCCTCCCCGCCGGGTCGTCGGCACACAGTGTGCCAGAGCGTGCCGCGGGCTCAGCAGCCGCTGTGAGAAGGGAGATTGACCCCGGGAGTCAGGCCTTCCGGGCGATTCGGACCTGCCGGGACACCGCGCGGACGGCCTCGGCGACCACCCCCGGCCGGTCCTGGTGGACGGCGTGCCCGGCTCCGGGCACCACCAGGTGGACGCCGAGGGAGGCACCGGCCGTGATCCGCGCCTGGGCGGCGGTGAAGCGGGCCCGCAGCCCGCGGGGCAGCCCGAGCGTCGCGCTCAGCACGGTGACCGGCACCTCGGGCGACGGCCCGGCGGCCCGGCGACGGCGGAGCTGCCCGGTCGCCCGGTTCGACAGCCGGTTCTCGGCCAGTACGGCCCGCCGCTGGTGGGGGTGGGCGAGGACAGCCGCCTCGGCCCGGGCCGCCGCGTTGCCCGGGCCCGGCACATCACGGGTGCCCGGCACGTCACCTGTGCCCGGCGCGGCGGGCACCCGCGCCGCCCGGAACAGCCCGATCCGCAGCAATCCGATCCGGACCAGCTCGATCCGGAGCAGCAGTGACTCGATCACGCTGATCGCCCGTGGCCGGAAGTCCTCGTGCGCCGGATCGACCAGGACCAGTCCGGCCACCAGCTCCGGCCGTTCCCTGGCCAGGAGTTGGGCCAGTTGCCCGCCCCAGCTGTGCCCGACCAGCACGGCCGGCCCGGCGTCGAGGTGCCGCACCAGCGCGGCCAGGTCCGCGACCTGCGTGTCCAGGGTCGGGGTCGGAGCGCGGTCGGGTTCGCTGGCGCCGAGCCCGGCCCGGTCGTACGCCACGACCCTGGCCCGCCCGGCGAGTTCGGGCAGCAGCGGGGCCCAGGTGAGCGAGCTGGTGCCCATCCCGGCGACCAGGACGACCGGCGGACCGCCGCCCGTCCCGGGCCCCGTTTCCAGCCAGCGCAACGCCCGTCCGTCACGGTCGAGTTCGCCCCGCCGCACGCCGCCGGGCAGCTGCTCGGCCAGCGCCTCGGCGATGACCTGCTGAACTCCGGTCAGGGCCGGTGCCCGGCCGGTTCGCCCACTCCACCTGCTGGTTGCCACTTCCGCTCCCCCGGTCGGCCACAACGGCGGGGCCACTCTACGTCCCTACGTCTCTCCGGCTACTGCCGGACGGGGTGCCGGGGCGGCGAACCGGAGTGCTACGCCGGTAGGTTGCGCTTCAACAGGTCGAACAGCGCCGACCAGTGCCGGGCGTCACCGCCCGCGTGGTACCGGGTGGTGTCAGCCTGGGTGTAGCCGTGTCCGGCGCCCTCGTACACCTCCGTCCGGTGGCGGACCCCGGCGGCGGTGAGGGCCTCGTCGAGCCGGGCGATCTGCTCGGGCGGCATCGACTCGTCCTGGTCGGCGTGGCCGAAGTGCAGCTCCGCGGTGATGCGTTCGGCGCGCAGGTGCGGGCTGTCCGGGCGGTCGGTGGCGAGGTGGCCGCCGTGGAAGGCGCCGACCGCGGCGATCCGGTCCGGGTGGCTGACGGCGGCGCTCAGGGCCAGGTAGGCGCCGAGGCAGTAGCCGGTGACGCCGATCGGGCCGTCCTGGACCAGCGGGGACTCCTCGAACCAGGCCAGGAAGCCGTTCGCGTCACGCGCGGCCGTCTCCGGGTTGCTGGCGCCGAAGAGCAGCGGGCCGAGCTGGGCGAAGATCTCGTCGCACTGCTCGATGTCGATCATCTCGGGCAGTTCCACCAGCGGGGCGCGGCCGCTGCGGTAGTAG
Source organism: Kitasatospora sp. NPDC029367 (assembly GCF_055569135.1). NCBI lineage: Bacteria > Bacillati > Actinomycetota > Actinomycetes > Kitasatosporales > Streptomycetaceae > Kitasatospora > Kitasatospora sp. NPDC029367. The sequence goes on along the minus strand of NZ_JBVHYH010000001.1, from coordinate 213,106 downwards.
AGGTTGGGGACGAGGACGGTGTAACCGGCCTCGGCGATCCGCTCGGCCATGGCCTTCAGGTGGGGCCGGAGCCCGAAGGCGTCCTGGTAGAGCAGCACGCCGGGGCGGGGCAGGCCGTCATCGGGGTGGGTGAGGTAGGCGTCGGCGACGCCGTCTGCTGTCGGAATGTCCACGAGGGTTCCGCGCACGGTCATGGGTGAAAGCTCTCCTTGGGGTCGCGGGCAGCGTAGCCGCTGCGGACCCGGAACCGGGAACGCTCATGCCGGGGCGAGGCGTTGGGCCTGGCATGGGGCTGGTCGTGGGAGTGGCGTGCGTGGCCTTGGCCGCGGTCGGGCTGGTGGTGCTGGCGGGTTGGCAGGTGTGGTCCGAGTCCTCGCCGCGCCGTCGTGAGCGCGGGCCCGGGGTCGGCGGCGGTGGCGTGCTGGGCGAGATGCACGCGCTGTTCAGCCCCGGCAAGCGGATCCAGGTCGAGCAGCGCCGGGAGCAGACCTCCCGCCGGGACGACACCCGGGCCGGGGCCCCTCCGCACTTCGGGGTCGACCTGGACCGTGGCGTGGCGGTGCTGCGCCGACCGGACGGCGACGACAACCGGTAGCACCGCCACCGGGCATCGGGGCCGGGCCGGTGGCCGCGGCCGCGTTCTGTGGACCGTCCGTCAGAGCCGGCGGATCCGCTCCTCGTCCGTGGTGCGCGGGCAGGTCAGGCAGGCGAGTGCCTCGGGCCCGACGGCGTAGTAGAGGCAGCAGCCGAGCCGGGTGCGGGTGTGGTGGTCCTGGCCGTCCGGGGTGCGCAGCCGGCGGAAGTCGGCGGCTCCGGGCAGCGGCAGGGTGCCGCCGGGCAGCAGGGCCGCGGCGGCGACGACGGCGGCGTCCTCGCCAGCCGTAACACCACCGGCCGTTGCACCCGCGGCCGCGTCGTCCTGCGCATCGAGCATCCGGCCGAGGTACCAGACGGCGGACGCGAGGTCGTCGGTCACCATGCCCCAGAGCGCGCGGTCGCGGCGCCGGGTCGGTCCGGCGAACGCGGCGAGCACCGGTTCGAGGTGGGCCACCACGGCGGCCCGCAGTTCGGCGCGCAGTTCGTCGTCGCCGGGGAGGGTGACGTGCCCGCGCGGGCGCAGGGCGAGCTCGCCGGTCGGGGCGTGCAGCCAGAGGTCGGCGGGGTCGACGGCGGGGACCCGCCGGGCAAGGTGCCAGGGGCCGGCGATGAGCAGGCAGACGGACCAGGCGTAGTGGTGGAGCAGCCGGGAGGCGGTGACGTGCGGGCGGGGCGCGCGGCCGTGTTCGGCGGCGATCCGCTCCTCCGCCCCGGCCAGTACGGCGGCCAGGGCCCGTTCGTCGGTGGCGAGTCGGGCGCCCGAGTACCAGCCGTCGGCGGCCGAGGGGTCGGGTTCGGCGGGATCGAGCAGGTGCAGCCGGAGCGCGGGGCAGAGTTCGCGCAGCCGCCGGTAGTCGCCGGTCAGACCGGCCGACCGACCGCCGGGGCGAACGGCCGGGGTGCGGGCAGGCGCGGAACAGGCGGGCGGGGAACAGGCCGGTTGGGAGCAGGCCGGTGCGACGGGCAGGGGTGTTCCGGGGACCATCGGCACTCCCGAGATCGACTCCGAGTGATCATTAAGGTGAGGCTCACCTTACAATGCCTCAGAGGGTGCACCGACCACCCGCCCGCAGGGCCGGTTGTGATGTTCGGCCATCGGCACGAGCTTGACGGACTTAGGCAAACCTAACCTAAGATGTCGACTCGTGTTGAGAACCGACCCACCCGCCACCACAGCCCCGGCGACGCCCCGTCCCGCGGCGGCGCTCCGGCGGCCGTTGCTGCTGGTCGCCGGTGTGGCCGCACTCGTGCTGTGCGCCGCCCTGAGCCTCGCCCTGGGCTCCCGCGCCATCCCGCTGTCCACCGTCGTCGACGCCCTCACCGGTGTCGCCCACGGCGGGGACGCCGACGTGGTGACGGGCCTTCGGGTCCCGCGCACGCTCATCGGCCTGGCCGTCGGAGCCGCGCTCGGCGTCGCCGGGGCGGTCGCCCAGGGCGTCACCCGCAACCCCCTGGCCTCCCCGGTCACCCTCGGCATCAACGCCGGCGCGAGCCTCGCCGTGGTCGCCGCGATCTACGCGCTGGACCTCTCCCGCCCCTCCCAGTACGTCTGGTTCGCCTTCGCCGGGGCGGCCGTCGCCGCCGTCTCCGCCTACGGCATGTCCCGGCGCGGCGGGGACCTCGACCCGGTCCGGCTCGCGCTCGGCGGCACCGTGCTCACCGTGGTGCTCACCTCCTGGACCTCCGCGCTGATGCTGGCCAGTCACCGCACCCTGGACGAGGCCCGGTTCTGGCTGGCCGGCTCGATCGCCGGACGCCACCTGGACACCCTCACCCCGGTGCTGCCCTTCCTGGTGCTCGGTCTGGTGGCGGCCTTCGCGATCTCCCCCGCGCTCAACGCGCTGGCCCTGGGCGACGAGACCGCCCAGGCCCTGGGCGTGCCGGTGGCCCGGATCCGGGTGGTCGGCGGACTGGCGGTGGTGCTGCTCGCGGGCAGTGCGGTCGCCGTCTCCGGACCGGTGGCGTTCATCGGACTGGCCGCGCCGCACCTGGTCCGCGCCCTGCTCGGCAACGACCACCGCTGGCTGCTGCCCGGCTGCCTGATCACCGGCCCGCTGCTGCTGCTCGCCGCCGACGTACTCGGCCGGCTCGTGGTGCAGCCCTCCGAGATCGAGGTCGGCATCGTCACCGCCTTCCTCGGCGCGCCGCTGCTCGCGGTGCTGGCCCGGAAGGTGGCCAAGTGAGCGCGCGCAACGGGCGGACCGCCGCGCTGGGCGCGATCGCGCGCCGCCGGGCCCGTACCGCCGGCTGGTCGCTGCTGGCCGTCGCCCTGCTGGTGGTGCTCACCGGCATCGCGCTCGGCACCGGCCAGGTAAGCATCTCCGCCTGGGACGCGCTGCGCGCCCTGTTCGGCCAGGGCCAGCCCGGCGACGTCCTGGTGGTGCAGCAGTTCCGGGCGCCGCGCGTGGTGTCCGCGCTGATCGCGGGGGCCGGGCTGGCGATGGCCGGCTCGATGCTGCAGCGGCTGTTCCGCAATCCGCTGGCCGCCCCCGACACCATCGGGATCACCGGTGGCGCCTCCTTCGGCGCGGTGCTGATGCTCGCCACCGGCGCCTCGCAGCAGCTGATCCCGCTGGCCGCGGTCGGCGGCGGGCTGCTCGCCGCGCTGCTGCTCGGCGGCCTGGCCTGGCGCTCCAGGATGGCCGTGACCCGGCTGGTGCTGGTCGGCCTGGCGGTCCAGCAGGGCCTCGCCGCCGCCGTGAACCTGATGATCGTACGGTTCCCGGCCGAGCTGGCCTCCTCCGCCATGCAGTGGACCACCGGCTCGCTGTACGGGCGCAACTGGACCGAGGTGTGGATCGGCGGCAGCGCCATCGCCCTCACCGCCGCAGCCCTCCTGCTCTGCCAGCGGCGGGTCGCCGTCCTCGACCTCGGCGACGACTCGGCCGGCGGCCTCGGCCTCGACCCCGCCCGGGACCGGCTCTGGCTGCTGCTGCTCACCATCACCCTCGCCTCGCTGGCCGCCGCCCTCACCGGACCGGTCGCCTTCGTCGCCCTCGCCGTCCCCCACCTGGTCCGGCTGCTCGCCGGGCCGCCCACCCCCGGCACCCTCGGCCTCACCGCGCTCACCGGCGCCGTGCTGCTGCTCGCGGCCGACCTCCTCGTGCTGCACGTGATCCCCGTCCACGGCCTGCCGGTCGGTGCCGTCACCGCCACCCTCGGCGCGCCCTGGCTCCTGGTGCTGATGATCCGCCAGGGCCGGCTTCCCCAGAGGAGCAGCTGATGACCTCCCCCTCGGCCCCGGCGACCGCCAACCGGCTCGCCGCCCAAGGCCTCGGACTGCGCTACGGCGACCGGACCATCGTCGACGGCCTCGACCTCGAACTCCCCGGCGGCGCCGTCACCGCGATCGTCGGACCGAACGCCTGCGGCAAGTCGACCCTGCTGCGCGGCCTCGTCCGACTGCTCGACCCGGCCGCCGGCACGGTCACCCTGGACGGCGCCGACATCCACCGGATGCCCGCCCGCACCCTTGCCAAGCGGATGGGCCTGCTGCCGCAGCAGCCCGTCACGCCGGAGGCGGTCACCGTCGAGGCCCTGGTCCGGCTCGGACGCTACCCGCACCAGCGGATGCTCAGCCCGTGGTCCAAGGCCGACCAGGCGGCGGTCGAGGAGGCCCTGGAGCGCACCGGGACCGCCGAGTTGCGCGACCGGCAGGTCGACCGGCTCTCCGGCGGGCAGCGCCAGCGGGTCTGGATCGCGCTCGCGCTCGCCCAGGAGACCGACCTGCTGCTGCTCGACGAGCCGACCACCTTCCTCGACCTGCGGCACCAGCTCGACGTGCTCGACCTGGTCGCCGACCTGCATGCCGAGGCCGGGCGCACCGTCGTGATGGTGCTGCACGACCTCGGACAGGCCGCGCGGTACGCCGACCACCTGGTGGTGCTCAAGGACGGGCGGCTCGCCGCGGCCGGTCCGCCCGCCGAGGTCCTGACGGCCGAACTGGTCGAGGCCGTCTTCGGTGTGCCGTGCCGGGTCGTGCCCGACCCGGAGACCGGCACTCCGCTGGTCGTGCCGCGGGCCCGGGTGCGCACTGGCGCTGCGGCCGCTGCCGTCTGACCCCCACCGCCCTTCCCCTCGCCCTTTCCCTCCCCTCCTCCCTCTTCCGTCTCCCCTCTTCCGTCTCCCCGTTCGACCCGATCCAAGGAACTCCGATGAACCGCCGACTCCCCGTCGCCGTCCTCGCCGTCACGCTGTCCGCCACGCTCCTCGCCGCCTGCGGCAGCAACGGGGACGGCGCCAAGTCCGGTGGTGACTCCGGCTCCTCCGCCGCCGCCTCGGCCGGCACCGCCGCCGGCTTCCCGCGCACCGTCAAGCACGCCGCCGGGACCGCCCAGATCAAGTCCCAGCCCAAGCGCGTCGTGGTGCTGGACAGCGGCGAGCTGGACGACGTCACGCTGCTCGGCATCACGCCGGTCGGCGCGGTGTCCCCGCACATGAAGACCGAGGGCGGGTTCCCGAACTACCTCAAGGACAAGATCAAGGACACCAAGGACGTCGGCCCGATGAACGAGCCGAACCTGGAGCTGATCGCCTCCCTCAAGCCCGACCTGATCCTCTCCTCCAAGGTCCGGCACGCCAAGGTGTACGACCAGCTGAACGCGATCGCGCCGACCGTGCTGGCCGAGACCACCGGTTTCCCGTGGAAGGAGAACCTCGCGCTGTACGCCCAGGCCCTCGGCAAGGAGGACGAGGCGAAGAAGGCGCTGGCCGACTACGAGGAGCGGGCGCACAAGCTGGGCGAGGCGATCAAGGCCAAGTACAACGGGACGATGCCGACCGCCTCGGTGGTCCGCTTCGTGGCCGGCCCGACCCGCCTGTACGCGAAGGCCTCCTACAGCGGCGTGGTGCTCAAGGACGTCGGCCTGACCCGCCCGGCCCCGCAGGACGTGGACAAGAACATCATCGAGGTCAGCGCCGAGCAGGTCAGCCAGGCCGACGCCGACCTGGTGTTCGTCACCACTGCTGACGACCCGTCCAAGACCAAGGAGAGCGAGGTCCAGCAGACCCCGGTCTGGCAGGGCCTGAACGCCGTCAAGAACAACAAGGTCTTCACCGTGCCGGACGAGACCTGGATGTCCGGCATCGGCGTCCAGGCCGCGGACGCGATGCTCGTCGACATCGCCAAGGCGGCGGGCGTGGACGCGCCCAAGTAGCCGTCGCCCAACGCCCCGCGCCCCAAGCCCCGCGCCCCGCGCCCCGCGCCCCGCGCCCCACGAACAGCTGACGGCGAACAGATTTCAGAATTCAACTTTCAGAGTTCATCTTTCAGACGACAGATAACAGATTTCGAACTCTGTCATCTGTTCGCCGTCCTTCGTCCGCCACCACGCCCCGAGGACCCTCCCCATGCGGCTCTACCTGCTCGCCCTCAACCCCACCGACTCGGTCACCCGTGGCTTCCTACCCGCCGCAGCCCGGCTCGGACTCGACGTCACCGTCCTCACCGACCACGTCGAGGCCCACCAACGCGCCTACGCCGAGGCGGAGTTCACCTGCGAGGTGGTGGAGTGCGACGTGCAGGACTTCCGCGAGGTCATCGGCCTGATATCCCAGCACCACACACCGGCCGCGGTGTTCAGCAACAGCGACCACCTGCAGACCCAGACCGCCCTGGTCGCCGAGTACTTCGGCCTGGCGGGCAAGGACTGGAAGGCCGCCCTGCGGACCAAGAACAAGGGCGAGCTGCGCCGCCACCTCGCCGAGTCCGGCCTGGACGCGGTGGAGTCCGCCGAGCTGGCACCCGGGCAGGACCCGACCGGCCTCACTCCCTCGTTCCCGTGCATCGTCAAGCCGCGCGAGGGCGTCGCCAGCGAGGACGTCACCCTGGTCGCCGATGCCGCCGAACTCGCGCTGCGGGTCAAGGAGATCCAGCAGCGCCGCCCCGGGGCCACCCTGGTGGTCGAGGAGTTCCTGGCCGGTGAGCTGTGCACCCTGGAGACCCTGGGCGACGGCCGGACCAGGCGCGTCCTCGGCGGCTTCCGCACCCGGCTCTCCCCGCCGCCGGACTTCATCGAAGAGGTACTGACCTTCACCCCGGCGCACCCCCGCCCGGTGGTCGAGCAGGTGCTCGCCCAGCTCGACGCCCTCGGGGTCGGACTCGGCGCCTGCCACACCGAGTTCGTCCTCCAGCCGGACGGCCGAGCCCGCATCATCGAGGTCAACTACCGCGCCATCGGGGACCAGTGCGACCTGATGCTCGCCGAGATCCTCGGGATCCCCTACTTCGAGCTGGTGCTGCGCACCCACCTCGGCGAGGAGCTGCCCGCCGACCTGGGCGCCCGCAGCGATCAGCGGGCCCGCCACGAGCGGGTCTGCGCCGAGCAGGCCGGCACCCTGACCGCCGCCCCCGAGCCGCGCTTCGAGCGACGGGCCGACGGGGTGACGCTGTCCTACCTGCCGGTTCGCGAGCTCGGCGCCCGGCACGAGCTCTACCGCACCAACCGCGACTACCTGGGCATCGTCTGGGCCGTCGGCCCGGACCAGGACGCGGTGGACGGCGCGGTCGCGGAGTTCATCGCCGCCAACCGCTGGGAGATCACCGCGTGAGCCCGGCCGATCATCCCGCCCCCACCGCTTCGACACCCACCGAGACCGTCCCCACTGATTCGGCACCCACCGCTTCGACCCCCGCCGCGCAGCTCACCCTGCGGGTGCTGTCCGCCCTGCTGCGTGAGGACGTGCTCGGCCTGCGCGCCCGCGGCACCCTGGAGCAACGTCCGGACGGCCCCTGGCTGAGCGACGGTTCGCTCGCCCTGCCGGTCGTCCCCGACGGCTTCCAGGCCGACCACGCCGCCCGGCTGCCGGAGCTGGAGGTCGACGGCGCCCGGCTCACCGAACTGGCCGCCGTCCTGGCCCTGCTGGCGGAGCGGGCCGATCCGCTGGACCGCCCCGGCCACCTGGCCTTCGCCGAGGAGTGCCGGCAGACCCTCGCCACGATGGAGCTGCACGACCGGGTGCGGCCCGAGGTGCTGGCCGAACTCGCCGAGCGCTACAGCAAGGACGTGGCGGACTGGGCCGGCCCGCGAGCCGCGCTCGGCTTCGAGACCCTCGCCGCCTTCCTGGACCACCCCGTCTACCCGACCGCGCGCGGCCGCTCCGGCCTGAGCGAGGCCCAACTGCGCTCCTACGCGCCGGAGTTCCACCCAAGCTTCGAGCTGCGCTGGCTCGCCGTCCCATCCGGCCGACTGACCGTGTACGGCGACGGCCCACTGCCCGCGTGGTGGCCGAGCGCCGAACAGCTCGGCGTGCCGGGAGAGTTCACCACCGTCCCGGTCCATCCGCTCACCGCGGACGAGGACTTCGCGCGGATCGTGCCGGGCGCGGTGCTCGCGCCCGAGCCGTACCTCGACGTGCTCCCCACGCTGTCCATGCGCACCGTCGCCGTGGCCGCCGACCCGTCCTGCCACCTCAAACTGCCGCTCGCCACCGCGACCCTGGGCCTGCGTAACCGCCGCACCATCAAGCCGGTCACCCTGGTCAACGGCGCGGTCGGGCAGCGCCTGGTGGAGGCCGTGGCCGCCCACGAACCGCGCTTCGCCGGGCGGATCCTGCACGCCGACGAACAGCGCTACGCCCACGCCGAGGACGAGCTGCTGGCCGTCCTGCTGCGCCGCTACCCGGCGAGCCTGGACGACGCCGTCACCGTCCCGCTGGCGGCCCTGCTCGCCGAGGCGCCCGACGGCCGACTGGTGATCGACCACCTGGCCGACCGCTTCCACCACGGCTCCGTCCCCACGCTGTACGAGGAGCTGCTGCGGCTGCTGGTCGACTGGCAGACCACCCTGTTCGGCCACGGCATCGCCCTGGAGTCGCACCAGCAGAACACCTCGCTGGTCCTCGACGGCACCGGCCTGCGGCTGCTCTACAAGGACAACGACGGCCCCCGGGTCAACACCACCCGGGTGGGCCGCTCCCCCGTCCGCGAACTGGCCGCCCTGGTCGCCGAGTTCCGCGACCCGAGGATCCTCGGCGAGCAGGACCGCGCACTCACCGACCTGTTCACCACCATCACCGGCCACCTGTGCACCGCCTCGCTCGCCTTCGGCCTGGCCGCGCACGGCCGGGTGCCGCTGGCGCGGAGCCTGGAGCTGCTGCGCACCGTCCTCACCGAGGCGGTCGACCGGCTGGGCCCGGCCGGACAACCGCTGCGCACCGACCTGTTGGACGCCGAACGCCTGCCGGTCAAGGCCATGGTGAGCGCCGGGACGCTGCTCAGCAAGGAGCGCAGCGGCGCCGCGGACATCAACAAGCACTACACCGACGGCCCCAACTACCTCCTTCCCGAGGACCGTTCGTGACGACCGTCGAACCCCTGTCGCGGCCGGCCGAGGCCACGGGGCTGGACCGGCGCCAGGTGCACGCGGTGGCGGCCTGCTACTTCGTCGCCTCCTTCGCCGCCCTCGGCCTGCCTCCGTACCTCACCGAGATCCTCCCCACCCTCGGGGACCACAGCGGCCACTGGGCCGGTCTGCTGTACGTCGTGCCGACCGTCTTCACCGCCCTCGGCGCTCCGCTGTGGGGCCGGCTGGCCGATCGCTTCGGCCAGAAGCGGCTGCTGCTGCGCGCCCAACTCGGCCTCGCCGTCTCCTTCCTGCTCGCCGGAGCCGCCGACAGCCTGCCCGCGTTCACCGTCGCACTGGTGCTCCAGGGCTTCCTCGGCGGCACCTTCTCCGCCACCAACGGCTACCTCGCCGCGGCGCTGGACGGCTCCCGGCTGTCCAAGGCGCTGACCCTGATGCAGGGCAGCGCCCGGGCGGCCCTGGTCGCGGCGCCGATCCTGGTCGGCGCACTGTCGCCGTGGATCGACCCGCACCGGCAGTACCTGGTGATGGCGGTGCTGCCGCTGACCGCCGCGGCACTGCTCAACTCCCTTCCGGAGCCGGTCCGTCCGCCCCTCGCCCCGGCGGGCCACGACACCGGCACGAACACCCCAACCGTCTCGGCCGTCCCGGCCGACCGGCCCGGCTCGCTCCGGCTGCTCTACACCTTCGAGTTCGCCTTCGTCTTCGCCACCATCATCTCCTTCCCGTACCTGATCACCCTGGTCCAGCAGCGGCTGCCAGGGGCCGGCGGCACCGTCGCGGGCCTGCTGTTCGCACTGCCGCACCTGGTCTACCTGGTCGGTGCCGGCCGGGTGCACGCCGCCGTCGAGGCACGTCCGCGCAGCGGACTGGCCCTGGGCTTCGCCCTGGTGGCCGTCGGACTGGTCGGCCACGCCCCGGCCCACTCGCTGCTCACCTTCGCCCTCACCCGAGCGGTGCTCGGACTCGGCATGACCTTCGGCCTGGTCTGCCTCGCCGTCCTCGCCGCCGAAGCCGCCCGCGGCCGCGCGCCGGGCCGGATGTTCGGCACCCGCGAAACCGTCTCCAAGTGCGGTGCCGTCGCCGCCGGACTGGCCGCCGCGCTCGCCAACGGCAGCGGCGGACCGGCCGCCCCGGTCGTCACCGGCACCGTCGCCGCACTGGCCGCCGCCCTGCTCGCCCTCCTGACCCGTAGGAGTCCCCGATGACCGCCCGGCCCACCACCCTCCCCGCCATGCCGTCGACCACGGATCCCGCCGAACTGCCCGGCGCGGACGAGGCGGTGGCGCACACCCTCCTCAACTGCCTGCTGCGCGAGGTGTCCGCCCCCGAGCACCAGACCGCCGTCGACGACGGGCGCCTGCTGCTGCGCCTGCCCCGCCGCGGCACCCTGCTGCGGGTCGCCCTGCGCCGGACCTCGCTGCTCGGAGCACACCGGTTCACCGGTCCCGTACACGAGGAAACCCCGGACGGCTGGCGCGAGTTGGGCTGGCGCGAGCTCGCCGGGTACGCCCAGGACGAGCTGGAGCTGCGCACCGGCACGGTGAACGAGGAGTTCCTCGACCAGGTGGCCTCCAGCCACCGGGGCGTCGGCGCGGGCCTGGCCGACCGGCCGGCCGCCGGGGCGGACCGCTACCTGGAGTCCGAGCAGGCCCTGCTGTTCGGCCACCGCTTCCACCCGGCCCCCAAGTCCCGCTCCGCCGCCCGGGGCGACTGGCGCCACTACGCGCCGGAGTCCCGCGCGGCCTTCCCGCTGCGCCACCTGGCCGTACGCGCCGAGCTGCTGGCCGAGGAGTCCGTGGACCCGGGGGCGAGCGCCGTACTGGACGGCCTCGGTGAGGTGCCGGACGGCTACCGGCTGCTGCCCGCCCACCCCTGGCAGTACCAACTCGTCGGCGACCACCCGCTGTTGCGCGCGGCCCTGGCCCGCGGCGACGTCCTGGACCTCGGCCCCCGAGGCGAGCGCTTCGCCGCCACCGCCTCGGTGCGCACCCTGTACGGCGCGGACGCCTTCCTCAAGTTCAGCCTCAACGTGCGCATCACCAACTGCCTGCGGAAGAACGCCGCCTACGAACTCACCGGCGCCGTCCGGCTCACCAGCGTGCTGGAGCCGGTGCTGACCGACCTGGCCGAGCGCTTCCCGGACGCGGCCATGCTGCGCGAACCCGCCTTCCGCACCCTCGCCCTCCCGGGCGCCGACGGCCACCCCGACCGGGCCCTGTTCGAGGGCTTCGGCCTGATCCTGCGCGAGGGCTTCGGCGGGCTGCTGCGGCCCGGTGTCACCCCGCTGCTCGCCGGCGCCGTCGCCGACGAGCACCCGACCAGCTCGGCCCACATTTCCCGCCTGCTGGACGGGAGTTCGGGCGGTGCGGCCGCCCTCGGCTGGTGGCGCGACTACCTGCGACTGCTCCTCCCGCCGGTGCTGGCGGCCTACTTCGACCACGGCGTGGTGCTGGAGCCGCACCTGCAGAACGTACTGATCGGCGTCGACGCGGACGGTCGGCCGGCCCAGGTGCTCTTCCGCGACCTGGAGGGCACCAAGCTCGTCCCCGAGCAGAACGCCGAACTGCTCGCCGCCCTGCCGCCCGAGGTGGCCGGCCCGATGACGTACGACGCCGAGCGCGGCTGGGACCGGGTGGTCTACTGCCTGCTGGTCAACCACGTCGCCGAGCTGCTCGCCGCCCTCGCCGACCGCCACCCCGAGTTGGAGGGCGCGCTCTGGCAGGCCGTCCGGGACGCCCTGGAGGAGTACGCGGCCGCCCACGGCCGCCCCCCGCGACTGCGGGCACTGCTGGCCGGCGTCCCGCTGCCCGCCAAGGCCAACCTGCTCACCCGCTGGGAGCGCAAGGCCGACCGGGAGGCCGGGTACGTCCGGCTGCCCTCCCCGCTGGCCGGCTCGGTGCTCGCCGAGGCCGCCCGCATGACCGCCCACCTTCCGACCGGGAGCGCCGTCCGATGAGCCACACCCCGACCACCGGCGCCCCGGTGACCGACACCGTCCACCGCCACGTCGCCTCTCTCGCACCCGACCAACTGCCCGCCTACGTCTACGACCTGGCCGCCCTGCGGGAGCACGCCGCCGCCGTCCGGGCCGCACTGCCCGAGCGGGTCGAGCTGTACTACGCCGCCAAGGCCAACCCGGACGCGCCGCTGCTGACCGCGCTGCGCGACGCCGTCGACGGCTACGAGGTCTCCAGCGGCGGGGAGTTGGCGCACGTACGGGCCGCCGTCCCGGACGCGCCGCTGGCCTTCGGCGGACCGGGCAAGACCCCCGCCGAGATCCTCGCGGCCGTGGACGCCGGAGTGCACCGCTGGCACGTCGAGAGCGAGCAGGAACTGCACCGGCTCGCCGCCGTCCTGGCAGAGCGCCCGGCGGTGGTCGTGGACGTCCTGCTGCGGGTGAACCTGCCGGTGGCCACCGACGCCCTGGACGCGGTGCCGCTGGCGATGGGCGGACGCCCGACCCCGTTCGGGCTCGACCCCGACCGGGCCGAGGAGTGCGTCCGACTGCTCACCGACGGCGGCCCGCTCGGGCACCGGCTGCGGCTGCGCGGGGTGCACGCCCACCTGGCCAGCGGGCTCGCAGCGGACGAGCAGCTGGCGGTCGCCGGGCAGATCGTCGCCTGGTCGGCCGAACTGGCCGACCGGCACGGCTTCCCGCTCGCCGAGGTCAACGTCGGCGGCGGGATGGCGGTGGACTACGACGACCCGGCGCGGCTCTTCGACTGGACGGCCTTCGGCGAGGGCCTGGCCAAGCTGCTCGACGCCCACCCCGGGCTGACCCTGCGGATCGAGCCCGGGCGGGCGCTGACCGCCTACTGCGGCTGGTACGCGACCGAGGTGCTGGACGTGAAGCGCAGCCACGGCGAGGACTTCGCGGTGGTCCGCGGCGGCACCCACCACCTGCGCACCCCGGCCACCCGCGGGCACTCCCAGCCCTTCGCGGTGCTCCCGGTGGGCGCCTGGCCGCATCCCTGGCCGCGCCCCGCCGTCACCACCGGCCGGGCCACCCTGGCCGGGCAGCTGTGCACCCCGAAGGACGTCCTGGCCCGAGCCGCGGACGGCGCGGCGCACCTGCGGACGGCGGACCGAGTGCTGTTCGCCATGGCGGGCGCGTACGGGTGGAACATCTCGCACCACGAGTTCCTGATGCACCCGCGGCCCGGGTTCCACTACCTGGGCGACTGACCGGCAGCCGACGGGGAGCCGGAGGGGAACCGGCAGACAATCAACGGATAGCGATGACGGGGAACAGATAACAGATGACAGATTTCGAAATCTGTCATCTGTTATCTGTTCCCCGTCTCCCGTCCCCGTTCCCCGTCTCCCGCTCCCGCCCGCCGTCACCGGCCGGCCGACACCCCCTCCCCCCACTCGTGCGAGAGTGGTAACCGGCGAAGGGAGCGCGAACGTGCTGATGGACAAGGTGGCGGAGATACTCGCCGAGGCCTCGGCCGAGGCGGTGGAGCCGCGCTTCCGGGCGTTGACCGCCGGCGAGGTGATGGAGAAGGCACCCGGCGAGGTCGTGACCATCGCCGACCGCGAGGCCGAGGCGATCATCGCCCGCCGCCTGCAGGAACTGCTGCCCGTCCCGGTGGTCGGTGAGGAGGCCGTGGCCGCCGACCCGTCGCTCGCCCTGGCCATCCACGACGAGCCCGCCGTCTGGCTGGTCGACCCGGTGGACGGCACCGCCAACTTCGTCGCGGGCCGCCCCGACTACGCCGTGATGTGCTCCCTGGTCCGCAGCGGCCTGACCGTCGCCTCGTGGATCTGGCAGCCCGCCACCGCGACCGCCTACCGCGCCGAACTGGGCTCCGGCGCCTGGCGGGACGGCGAACGCCTCACCCGCCGCCCCGCGCCCGCCGACGCCGGGAAGCTGACCGGCATCCTCAAGAGCCGCTTCCTCGACCCGGCCGACCGCCACCGCCTGGAGTCGCACTGCGCGGCCTTCGGCGAGATCTCCCCCGGCCGCAGCGCCGCCGGGATGGAGTACCCCGACGTCGTCGAGGGCCGGACCGACTTCATCTTCTACTGGCGGACCCTCCCCTGGGACCACGCCCCGGGTTCCCTGCTGCTCTCCGAGGCCGGCGGTGTCGCGGCCCGCATGGACGGCGCCCCGTACCGCCCCGAGGCCCCCGGCTGCGAGGACGGCCTGCTGGTCGCCGCCGACCCCGACACCTGGGAACTCACCCGCGGCGTCCTGCTGAACGGCTGACCCCACCGGAGCCGCCCGGCCGGCCCTCCCCTGCCCAGGCACCTGTCCCCGGGCGGGGCACCGCTACCCCGCCCGCTCCCCGGCGACCTTGCGCCCCGCGCCGACCACCTCCCGCAGCAGCGCCCCCACCTCGCCCACCGTCGTGTGCGGGTTGAGCAGCGTGAGTTTCAGCCGCACCCGCCCGGGCCCGTCCCCCGGCAGCTCGGTCCGCCCGACCACCGCCCGCCCGGTGCGCAGCAGCAGCCGACGCAGCTGCCCGTTCAACTCGTCCACGGCGGCCTCATCCGTCATCCCGGGCGGCCGGTAGCGGAACAGCAGCGTGGTGAGGACGGGTTCGGCGTGCAGTTCGAGCGAGGGTTCGGCCCGGACGGCGTCCGCGGCCGCCAGCGCCAGGTCATGGCAGGCGTCCACGAGCCGGCCGAGTCCTTCCCGGCCGAGGGTGCGCAGCGTGACGGCGAGCTTGAAGGCGTCGGCCCGCCGGGTGGTGCGCAGCGAGCGGCCGAGCAGGCTCGGGTAGCCGGCCCGCTCGTCGTCCACGGGGTTGAGGTACTCGGCGCGCCGGGCCAGCGAGACGTACGTCTCGGCCCGGCGGACCAGGAAGACCCCGGCGGCCGCGGGCTGCCAGCCGAGCTTGTGCCAGTCCAGGGAGACGGAGTCGGCGCGGGCGACGCCGTCGAGCAGCGGGGCGAGCCGGTCGGAGAGCAGCGCGCCGCCGCCGTACGCGGCGTCGACGTGCAGCCAGGCGCCGTAGCGGCCGGCCAGGTCGGCGGCGGCGTGCAGCGGGTCGATGGCGCCGGTGTCGGTGGTGCCGGCGGTGGCGACGACGGCGATCGGGGTGTGTCCGGCCCAGCTGGCCTCGGCCAGGGTGCGTTCCAACTCCTCCGGGGGCATGCGCAGTCGGCGGTCCACCGGGACGGCGAGGACGGAGCGTTCGCCGAGTCCGAGCAGGGCGGCCGCGCGCTGGACGGAGAAGTGGGCGGCCTCGGAGGCGAGGATGCAGGGCCGGGTGCCGGCCGGGATGCCGTCCAGTTCCACGATGCCGTCGAGCTTCTGGTCCCGCGCCAGCATCAGGCCCATCAGGTTGGACTCGGTGCCGCCGGAGGTGAGCACCCCGGCCGCGCGGCGCGGGTCGTAGCCGACCAGGGTGGCGAGTTCGGCGAGCAGGGCGGTTTCCAGGGCGGTCGCGGCGGGGGCCTGGTCCCAGGAGTCCTGGGAGGGGTTGAGCACGCTGACCGCGAGGTCGGCGGCGGCCGCGACGGCGAGCGGCGGGCAGTGCAGATGGGCGGCGCAGGCCGGGTCGGCGGGGTCGGCGGCGCCGTAGGCGAGCAGTTCGGTGAGCCGGGCGAGCGCGCCGTGTCCCCCGGCGCCGGCGAGGCCGTCCGCGACCAGGGCGGCGATCTCGGCCGGGCTGCCGGCGGGTAGTGGCCCGGAGCGCAGCGCGGTGCCGGTGTCAAGGGCGTCGAGGACGGTGGCCAGTAGCGGACCGAGGGCTCCGGGCCCGGCCGCGCCACCCGCGAGGGCGTCCAGGTCGCCGCCCTCGCCGGGC
The DNA here is from genome assembly GCF_055569135.1 of Kitasatospora sp. NPDC029367. Lineage (NCBI taxonomy): Bacteria > Bacillati > Actinomycetota > Actinomycetes > Kitasatosporales > Streptomycetaceae > Kitasatospora > Kitasatospora sp. NPDC029367. The sequence continues at coordinate 197,445 of NZ_JBVHYH010000001.1, read as the reverse complement.
AGTTCGGGCGGCTCCGCCCCGGAGTCGGCGGCGGTCACGCCCCACCCCGCGCCGTCGACCCCGGAGCCGTGGCCCGGGCCCCCGAGGCCCCCGACGTCCCCAGGGCCCCCGACGCACCCGACGTAACCGAGGTCGCCGACGCGACCGAGGCCACCGAGGCCACCGCGATCGCCTCCGCCAGCCGCTCCAGCACGGCCGCGACCTGCTCGTCGGTGATGGTCAGCGGCGGCAGCAGCCGCAGCACCGCGTCGTGCCGCCCGCCGAGTTCGACGATCAGCCCGCGCGCCAGGCAGGCCTCGCGGACCCGTACGGCGAGCGCGGGGGCGGCCGGGCGGGCGCCGCAGGCGTCGGGGGCGGCGTCGGGGTCGACCAGTTCGACCCCGATCATCAGCCCGCGCCCGCGCACGTCGCCGATCGCGGGCAGTTCGGCGGCGAGGTCGCGCAGCCGGGCGGTGATCCGCTCGCCCGCCACGGCGGCGCGCTCGGCCAGTCCGTGCGCGGCGACGTACCGCAGGGTGGCGGCTCCGGCGGCCATCGCGAGGGTGTTGCCGCGGAAGGTGCCGGTGTGGGCGCCGGGCCGCCAACCGTCGTAGTCCTCGCGGTAGACGACCACGGCGAGCGGCAGGCTGCCGCCGATGGCCTTGGAGAGCACCATCGCGTCCGGGACGATGCCGCTGTGTTCGACGGCCCACATCGCGCCGGTCCGTCCGACGCCGGTCTGCACCTCGTCCACGATCAGCGGGATGCCGCGCTCGGCGGTGATCCGGCGCATCTCGCGCAGCCAGCCGTCGGGGGCGGGCACCACCCCGCCCTCGCCCTGGACGGCCTCCAGGATCATCGCGGCGGGCGGCACCACACCGCCGGAGGGGTCGTCCAGCAGCCGCTCGACGTAGGTGGCGCCGAGGTCGGCGCCCGCCTCGCCGCCGACCCCGAACGGGCAGCGGTAGCCGTACGGGTAGGGCAGCCGGACGACCTCGCCGCCGCCGGGCAGCGGTTCCTTGACGGCGACGTTGCCGGTGAGCGCGAGGGCGCCGGCCGTCATGCCGTGGTAGGCGCCGGTGAAGGCGAGGGCGCCGGAGCGCCCGGTGGCGGTCTGCATCAGCTTGAGGGCGGCTTCGACGGCGTCCGTCCCGGCCGGTCCGCAGAAGTGCACCCGGGCGCGGGAGGCGAACTCGGGGGGCAGGCTCTCGAACAGCGCGCTGGTGAAGTCGTCCTTCTCGGCGGTGGCCAGGTCGAGCAGGTGCAGCGGGGCACCGCTGTCGAGGGTGCGGCGGATCGCCTCCAGCACCACCGGGTGGTTGTGTCCGAGGGCGAGCGTCCCGGCGCCGGAGAGGCAGTCCAGGTAGCGGCGGCCGTCGGCGCCCTCGACGGTCATGCCGTGGGCCCGGACCGGGACGATCGGGAAGGACCGGGCGTACGTCCGGGCGGCGGACTCGCGGACGCGCTGGCGGCGCAGGATGGCCTCGCCGGAGGGCGGGGCCGCGGCGGCGGTGGCCCCGGAGGCGGCCTGGGCGGGTACGGCGGCGAGCGACAAGGCGAACCCCCAGAAGAAGTTAGGTAAGCCTAACTTTATCGCCCGCGACCTGCCGGAATGCCGCGGGGGCGCCCAGAACCACCCGAGTGAGTGAACCTCCCGCGCCAGCACCCGCGCCGCCCCGTCCGGACCAACGAACGAGGGCACCGAAAGGTAACGGGCGGCGCCCCTCCACCATCAGCGCCCCTTCGTCACCGCCCCTTCGTCACCGCCCCCGTGTCACCGTCCCGCCGTCACCGCTCCCGTGCCATCGCCCCCGTGTCACCGCCCCTTCCAGCGGTAGCAGAGCTCCGGCCGCCCCACACTCCCGTACTGCGGCTCGCGCACCGCCCGTCCGGTGTCCACCAGGTGCTCCAGGTACCGCCGCGCGGTGATCCGGGACACCCCGGCAGCGGCACCGGCGGCCGCCGCCGACAGACCGGTCGACGCCTCCCGCAGCACCGAGGCCACGGTGTCCAGGGTCGGCGCGCTCAGCCCCTTCGGCAGCGAGTTGCGCTCGGGCGTGCGGAGCAGGGCGAGCGCCTGGTCGACCTCGTCCTGTCCGGTCGCCTCGCCGGTGCGCCCGAGGCTGTCCCGGTAACGGGCGTAGCGCTCCAGCCGGTCGTGCAGCGCCGCCGCGCTGAACGGTTTCAGCAGGTACTGCACGACCCCCGCCGAGACCGCCTGTCGCACCATGGCGAGGTCACGGGCCGAGGTGACCGCGATGACGTCGGTGGCATGCCCGGCCGCGCGCAGCGTGCGGCACAGCTGGAGGCCGTGGCCGTCCGGCAGGTAGAGGTCGAGCAGGGTGAGGTCGACGGGCGTCCCGGCGGCACGGGCCCGCTCCAGGGAGCGCAGCGCGTCGGCGCAGCTGTGCACGGTGCCGATGGCGCGGAAACCGGGCTCGCGCTCGACGTACAGGGTGTGCGCGGCGGCGGCCACCGGGTCGTCCTCCACGACCAGGACGGAGATCCCGCTCCGGGCGGCCGCGCCGGAGGCGCCGCCCGCGCCGGTACCGCTCATGCCGCTGCCGCCCGCGCCAGGGCCGCTCATGCCGCTGCCGCTCACGCCGGGGCCCCTTCCTGGTCGAGCTCCCGTACCCGGCCGCCGGTCAGCGGCAGCCGTACGGTGAGCACCGCGCCGCGCTCGCGGCCGACCTCGACGGTGCCGCCGTTGCGCCGGGCGGCCTGGGCGACCAGCGCCAGGCCCAGGCCGTGTCCGTGGCCGTCCTGCTTGGTGCTCCAGCCGCGCCGGAACACGTCCTCGACGGCGGCCGGGTCGATGCCCGCACCGGTGTCGGCAACCCGCAGCAGCAGACAGGCGACCCCTCCCCCGCCATCACCGCCCGCACCGACCGCACCATCGCCGGCCCCACCGCCGTCGATCCGCGCGGTGACGGTGACCTCCGGCGCGCCCGGGCTCTGCGCGGCCCCGGCGATCGCGGCGTCCACCGCGTTGTCGATCAGGTTGCCGAGGACGGTGATCAGGTCCCGCGCGGAGAGCCCGGGCGGAAGCACCCCGTCGTCGATCCGGCTGTCCTCGGTGAGGGTCAACTCCACGCCCCGTTCGGCCGCCTGGGCCGCCTTGCCGAGCAGCAGCGCCGCCAGCACCGGCTCGCCGACCGCGGCGACCACCCGGTCGGTGAGCTGCTGGGCGAGGGCGAGTTCGGCGGTCGCGAACTCCACCGCCTGTTCGTGGCGCCCGAGTTCGATCAGCGAAACGACGGCGTGCAGCCGGTTGGCGGCCTCGTGCGCCTGCGCCCCGAGCGCCTCGGTGAAGCCGCGTACGGAGTCCAACTCTCCGCTCAGCGACTGCAGTTCGGTGTGATCGCGAAGGGTCACCACCCGGCCGAGACCGGTGCCGATGGTGGAGGTGTTGAGCACCACGACCCGCTCGGCCGTCAGGTGCACCTCGTCCCGGACCGGCTCCTCACCGAGCACGGCGGTCACCAGGGCCTCCGGCAGCCCGAGATCGGCCACCGGGCGTCCGTCCAACTCGCCTTCCAACCCGAGCAGTTCACGAGCGGCGTCGTTGCACAGCACCACCCGGTGCGCCCGATCGAGCAGGATCAGCCCCTCCCGCACCGAGCGCAGGGTCGCCTGGTGGTACTCGTAGAGGTGGCTGAGCTCGTCCGGCCGCATGCCGTGAGTGTGCCGTCGCAGTCGGGAGTTGGCGAGGTAGGTGCCCACCCCGCCGAGCGCCAGCGCGGCCACCGCGACCCCGACCAGGGCGAGCAGCGGCCCGCTCAGCTGCGCGGAGATCGAATCCAGCGTCAGCCCCACGCTGACGAGCGCGACCACCCGGTGCTGGTCGTCCCACACCGGGGTGACCACCCGGACGGACGGACCGAGCGTGCCGGTGTAGGTCTCGCTGCGGGTCTGCCCGGCCAGTGCCCAGTCGATGTGGCCGAGATAGCGCTTGCCGATCTGCTCGGGCAGCGGGTGGGTCCAGCGCACCCCGTCGGTGTCCATGACGGTGATGAAGGAGACCCCGACGTCCTGGCGCACCCGCTCGACGTACGGCTGGAGCACCGCGGTCGGATCCGGTCCGGCGACGGCGGACCGCACGGACGGGGAGTCGGCGACGGCGTGGGCGACCGAGGTGACCTCGCGGCGGGCCGCGTCCGCGGTGCGCTCGGCGGTGAACAGGTACGCCAGCACCGCGCCGCCCGCCACCACGGCGGCGACGATGACCACCTGGACGACGAACAGCTGCCCGGCCAGGCTGCGGACCAGCCGACGCGGCGGCGGGAGCCAGCGGCGACGCGAGCGGGTGGGGGCGGTGCTCACGGACATGCCTGCCAGTGTGCACCACGGCCCCGCACACCCGGGGGGCTCCGGGCACCCCGGGTCGTTCCCGTCCCGCCGTGAACTCTATGAACGCAAACGTGACCTCCGTCACGCCCGGACCTCATAGTCGGATCGGCCCACCACCCGGGGCCGCCAGGACTGCAGGGCGAAGGAGCCGCAGATGTCGACCACCGAGACCGCCACGGCGGGGGGACCCAGACGCAAGGACCGGACCCACTACCTCTACCTCACCGTGATCGCCGCGGTGGTCGCGGGCGTGGTGGTCGGGCTGGCCGCCCCCGGCTTCGCCGTCGAGCTGAAGCCGATCGGCACCGGGTTCGTCAACCTGATCAAGATGATGATCAGCCCGGTCATCTTCTGCACCATCGTGCTGGGCATCGGCTCGGTCACCAAGGCCGCGAAGGTCGGCAAGGTCGGCGGCCTCGCCATCGGCTACTTCCTCGCCATGTCGACCATCGCCCTGGCCATCGGCATGGTCGTCGGCAACCTGCTGGAGCCCGGCGGCGGCCTGCACCTGACCGCCGCGCTCGCCAAGTCCGGCCACGCCCAGGCGACCGCCGGCGGCGCCCAGTCGACCACCGACTTCCTGCTCGGGATGATCCCCGACACCCTGTTCTCGGCCCTCACCCAGGGCAAGGTGCTGCAGACCCTGCTGGTCGCACTGCTGGCCGGCTTCGCCCTCCAGGCGATGGGACCGGTCGGCGCCCCGGTGCTGCGCGGCGTCGAGCACCTGCAGCGGCTGGTGTTCCGGATCATGTCGATGATCATGTGGGTCGCGCCGATCGGCGCCTTCGGGGCGATGGCGGCGGTGGTCGGGGCGACCGGCGTCGACGCGCTGAAGAGCCTCGCCGTGATCATGATCGGCTTCTACGTCACCTGCGCGCTGTTCGTCGTCGTGGTGCTCGGGGCCCTGCTGCGCCTGGTCGCCGGGGTCAACGTGTTCGCGCTGCTCAAGTACCTCGGGCGCGAGTTCCTGCTGATCCTCTCGACCTCCTCCTCCGAGAGCGCGCTGCCCCGCCTGATCGCCAAGATGGAGCACCTGGGCGTCAGCCGCCCGGTCGTCGGCATCACCGTGCCGACCGGCTACAGCTTCAACCTCGACGGCACCGCGATCTACCTCACCATGTCCTCGATCTTCATCTCCGAGGCGATGGACAAGCCGATGTCGATCGGCGAACAGCTCTCGCTCCTGGTCTTCATGGTGATCGCCAGCAAGGGCGCGGCCGGGGTCACCGGCGCCGGGCTGGCCACCCTCGCGGGCGGACTGCAGTCGCACAAGCCCGCACTGGTGGACGGGGTCGGCCTGATCGTCGGCATCGACCGGTTCATGTCCGAGGCCCGCGCCCTCACCAACTTCGCGGGTAACGCCGTCGCGACCGTGCTGATCGGGCACTGGACCGGCGAGCTGGACGCCGAGCGCGCCCGCCGCGTGCTGGACGGCGAGCTGCCCTTCGACGAGCTGACCCTGGTCGACGGCCACGGCAGCGCCGCCCCCGAACCGGAGGCCGTCCCCGTGGCGCCCGTGACGGCGGCCACGACGGCAGCCACGACGGCAGCCACCGTCTGAGCACTCCCACGACTCCCCGGTCCGGCGCCACCACCATCCCCGGAAACGGCGCCGGACCGGGGGCTTCCCATTTCCGGCGGCGCCCGTACCGGGCCGGCGCTCGCGGATCCGCTCGGGACTCCTGACAGGGGCCCTGTCGGAACTTCCGCCAGAACTCCAGATCTCCAGAACTCCCGCCAGAACTCCTGTCAGAACTCCTGCGAGCCGCTGACCGCCCAGGCCACCCCGCTGGCCGGGTCCTCCAGCGCCACGTGCAGATGGCGCAGCCCGGCGGCCGGCTCATGCCAGGTGAAGCAGCGCATCCGGGCCACCAGGGCGTCCACCTCCCGGCGGTTCGGACCGTCCGCCCCGGCCATCGCGCCCAGCGCCCGCCAGAGCCTCAGCCGCCCGTGGGCGCAACCGTGCGTCCGGCCCACCGCGGCGGCCTGCACGAGCGCCGGGTAGGCGAGCGCGAACGGCAGGAACCCGCCGAGCACCCGCCGGCCCCGGGCCAGCACTGCGGCCGCCGACGGGGCCGGACCGCGGACGCAGACCACCTCCGCCCAGGGCGCCAGCGCGGCGAGCTCCGCCAGGCCCCGGGTGACCCGCTGACCGCCCGGCCGGGCCGACGACCTCGGCAGGTCGACCTGGCCCAGGCCCTCCCGGCTGGCCGGCAGGGTCAGCACCGCGCTGCGCGCTCCCCCGCCGGGCAGGTACTCGCGCACCCGGGCGGCCTCGTCCCAGCCCGCCTTCTCCCAGGGCTCCAGGCGCAGCGGCACGCCCTCGGGGTCGGGCTCGGCACCGTAGGAGAGGTCCTCGCCGAGCAGCACCCGGGTGTGCGCCACCAGGCGGCGCACCGGGGCCGGACCGAGCAGCGGGGCCAGCCGCAGCCAGGAGTGGCGGGTCGCCAGCACCTCCCACAGCGGGCCGGCGTCGTGGTCCGCCACCCCGGCGGAGGTCCCCGCGCCACCGTCCGTGTCGAACAGCCGGACGGCCAGCTCGGGCGGCGCCGCGTAGGCGATCAGATGGCCGAGCGGCGCGGTCAGGGCCACCGCGGCCCGCTCACCGGCCTGCACGACGGCGGCCGCCCGGCCCTGCCGGTAGGCGGCGAGCAGCTCGGGCCAGCGACCGTCCTCGGCCAGGGCGCGGACGCTGTGGTCCTCGTACGTGATCACGATTTTCAGCGTACGGGCCGGGGTGGCGCATCAGCCGACTTGCCGTCGACTCGGTGCGTCGGGGCAGGTCGGCGCGTCGGGGGGTTCGGCACGTCGGGGGGCTGCGCTGGCAGGCGGCCTCGGCACTCGGACCCAGCGCTCGGACTCGGCGGGCGGCGGCTTCGGCGGGCGGGCCGTCAGGGGTCCTGCCGGCGCTCGTGCTCCAGGACGGCGCGCAACCGGCCGTGGGCGCGGCGGCGGGTGACGGCCAGGGTGCTGCGGTGCAGGCCGAGCAACTCGGCGGCCTCGTCGACGGAGTAGCCGTCGAGGTCCACCAGCACCACGGCGCGGGCCTGCTTGACGGTCAGGAAGCCGAGCAGGCGGACCACCTCCCAGCGCGCCTGCAACTCGGCCATCCCACCGGGCGACGGGCCGAACGCCGCCGCCCGCCCGTGTCCCGCGGCCTCGGCCGACTCCGGGAGCTCGCGCAGCGCCGCCCGACGGCGCTCCCGGCGCCACTGGTCGCGCAGGATGTTCGTCATCGTGGTGAACACGTAGGCGTACGGCTGCGGGTGGCTGAGGAAGCGCTCCGGGCGGCGGGCGATCCGCAGGTACGCGTCGTGGACGACGTCACCGGCGGCGAGCGGGCTCCCGGCGAGCATCGCCGCCGCCTGCTGGAGTCTGGGCAGCAATTCGGTGAACAACCGGTTGAAGTCCGCCGACCGGTCCGCCGGTTGGCCTTCCGTCGGCCCCGGGCCGAAGTCCTTGCGCGGTCCGCCCGCACACCGCTCGTTGCATTCCGCCATGCCGTTCTCCCCGGAAATCGGCACCCCGAACGCCCAGTTGGGACCGTTTCCCACCCCTACCGGACATGTTGTGACACAGGTCACATCATAAGCCGCCCTCTCACCCTGCGCAGTCATTCGTGTGCAACTCGTCATCAGCCGAACGGAGCGGGCGTCCACCTCCCCCCACCACCGGGCCGGCCGGAGGGCATGACCACTGACAGCTGACAGATAACAGATTTCAAAATCTGTTATCCGTCAGCTGTCATCTGTTTTCTGTTCGTTGTCATCTGTCACCTGTTCCCTGCCATCCGTTCGCCGTCTTCCGTCTTCTCCCGTCCGCCATCCCGTCCAGCCTCCGTCAGCCGCCGGTCGCCGCCGGCGAGACCTCTGCCAGCAGCCGGGCGGCGTGCACCCGGCCGGCGCGCTCGACCAGGTTGATCAGCACCTCCTTGCCGGAGGCGCGCTGCCGGGCGTCGCAGAGCAGCACCGGCGTACCGGGGTCCAGGTCCAGCGCGCGGGCGACCTCCTCCGGGCCGTACTCGCGCGTTCCGGCGAACCGGTTCACCGCGACGACGAAGGGGATGCCGCGGTGCTCGAAGAAGTCCACGGCGGGGAAGCAGTCGGTCAGCCGACGGGTGTCGGCGAGCACCACCGCACCGAGCGCCCCCTGGGCCAACTCGTCCCAGAGGAACCAGAACCGGTCCTGCCCCGGGGTTCCGAACAGGTAGACGGCCAGGCCCTCGCGGATGGTGATCCGGCCGAAGTCCATCGCCACCGTGGTGCTGGACTTGCGCTCCACCCCGTCCAGGTCGTCCACCCCGCGCCCGGCCTCGGTGAGCCGCTCCTCGGTGCGCAGCGGACGAATCTCGCTGACCGCGCCGACCAGCGTCGTCTTGCCGACCCCGAACCCGCCCGCCACCAGGATCTTGAGCGCGAGCACGGAGTCGGACTGGTCCACCGGACCCACCGGGGTGGACGGCCACCGGCTGATCGGGCGGCTCGGACCGGCGGGGTGATGACGGCCGGACGGCTGGTCAGAGTGCGCGGAGCCCATGGATGACCTCCTGGAGGATGCGTTCGTCGGGGAGCAGGGCGGGCGGGACAGGGCGGTTGACCCGGATGAGCCCGGCCGCCAGCAGGTCGCCGAGCAGCACCCGCACGACGCCCACCGGCAGGTCGAGGTCGGCGGCGAGCTCGGCCACGGACAGCGGTGTGCCCAGGCACCGGCGGAGGATCCGCGCCTGCTCCGGACCGATCGGCAGCTCGGCCGCGTCCGGTGCGAGCGCCGGGTCGGGCAGCTCGGACACCACCACGGCGATCAGGTCGAACTGCTGCTCACCGCTCCCGGTCCGGCCCCTGGTCATGGCGTACGGGCGGACCAGCGGCCCGGCCTCGTCGTCATACCAGTGGGCCCGGTGGGCGGCGGCGAGCGGGTTCCGGGGCAGCCGGTCGGGGTCGGCCCTCGGGTGCTCCGGATGTCGCTGGTGGTACGGGTGGAAGGCGTGCTCCGCCCGGTGGTCCGGGCGGTCCGGCTGGGGCACCGATCTCACCCTCCGTGCACCGTGCGGGGCGGGGCGCTCAGGTGCTCACCGACCCGGCGGACCAGTCTGGCCATCTCGTAGGCGACCAGCCCGAGATCGGCCCGCGCGGTGGCGAACACGGCCAGGCAGGTACCCTCCCCGGCCGCCGCGACCAGCAGGTAGCCGCCCTCCAACTCGACCATGGTCTGCCGGACTTCGCCCGCGCCGAAGTGCCGCCCGGCACCCTTGGCGAGGCTGTGGAACCCGGCCGCGACGGCCGCCAGGTGCTCGCCGTCCTCCCGGGCCAGACCGGCCGAACTGCCCATGGCCAGGCCGTCGGCGGAGAGCATCACGGTGAAGCGGACCTCGGGGGCGCGCTGGACCAACTCGTCGAGGAGCCAGCTCAGTTCCCCCGCGCGGTGGGTGGTGCCGATCACGACCGGTCTCCTTCGGTTCGGGTGTCGGGTCTCGCTCCGGGCCGGGCCTCCGGCCGGGCGTCGGGCGAGGTGCCGGGCCGGACTTCGGGCCGCTGGCCGCGCGCCCAGCCGTGCTGGAAGGCCGCCATCGCCGCCCGCGCCTCCTCCGGACTGCGGGCCACCGGCCCCGTACCGATTCCGCCCCCGGCTCCGGCGGTGACTCCGGCGGTGACTCCGCGGCGGCCGTACGGGGCGGCGGCGGGCGCCTCCCGCAGCTGCGGGGCAAGATTCGCCCGGCGCACCCGGCGCGGCAACTCCTCCGGACCGTCCACCGATCCGCGCTCGCCCGGCACCTCGCCCTGCGGCCCGCTCGGCAACGCGCCCGCCGACGGTGCGGAGGCGCCGTGCTGGGGCTGCGGCGGACCGGGGGGGGGGGGGGGGGGGGGGGGGGGGGGGGAGGGCGGAGGGGGGGCGGGGGGGGGGGGGGGGGGGGGAAGGCGCGCCCCCCGGTCTCGCCTCCCGGCGCCCCGCTCAGAAACACACCCGCCGACGGGGCGGGCCCGCGTGGCTGGGGCGGGGCAGGACGGGGCGGGGGGGGGGGGCCCCCCCCCCGCCCCCCCCCCGCACCCGGTCCGGCAGTCCGGGCACCGGAGGCCCGGAAGGGGGTGCGGTGCGCCGGCCCGGGGTCGACGCCCCGGACTCCGAACGGCAGCAGCGCCCCGCCCTCCGGCAGCGGCCCACCCGCCGCCGGAAGCTCTGTCCCCGCCACCCCGCTGCCCGGGAGGACGGGTTCCGCTCCGACCCCGGACGGATCCGGCACCCACTCGGGCTCCGGCTCCGGCGTGATGTCCAACTCCGGTACCGGCTCGTGGCCTTGTCCCGGATGGTCCCCCCGCTCGTCGGCCAGCAGCCCGGTGGGCAGCAGCACCACCGCGGTGGTGCCGCCGTACGCGGAGGTGACCAGGGAGACCCGGACGTCGTGCCGCCGGGCGAGCCGGCTGACCACGAACAGGCCGAGCCGGTCGCTGTCGAACAGGTCGGTCTGTTCGGCCGCGGCGATCCGCCGGTTGGCGGCGGCCAGGGCGGCCGGACCCATCCCGAGGCCGCGGTCCTCGATCTCCAACGCGTAGCCGTTGCCGACCTGTTCACCGCGGATGTGCACCCTGGTGTGCGGCGGGGAGAACCCGGTGGCGTTCTCGACCAGTTCGGCCACCAGGTGGGTGAGGTCGGCGACGGCGTGGCCGACGACGGCGGCGCGCGGCAGTGGGTGCACCTCGACCCGGGCGTACTCCTCGACCTCCGAGACGGCCGCCCGCACCACGTCCACCAGCGGCACGGGCCGCCGCCAGGCCCGGCCGGGAGCCGCACCGGAGAGGATGATCAGGCCCTCGGCGTGGCGGCGCATCCGGGTGGTCAGGTGGTCCAGCCGGAACAGGTCGGCGAGCTCGGACGGGTCCTCGGTGCGGCGCTCCATGCTGTCCAGCAAGGTGAGTTGGCGGTGCACCAGGACTTGGCTGCGGCGCGCGAGGTTGACGAACACCCCGGACACTCCCGACAGCACCTCGGCCCGTTCCACCGCCGCCGTGACAGCTGCCCGTTGCACGGTACCGAGCGCCCGGTGCACCTGGCCGATCTCGTCGTCGCGGCCCACCGGCCGGGGCGCCTCGGATTCGATGTCCACCTCCTCGCCAGCACGTAACTTCCGCATAGTGGACGGGAGTTTGCGCCAGGCAAGGTCAAGTGCCGTGTCACGCAGGCCGGTCAGCTCGGTGACCAGTCCGCGGCCGATCTGCACCGAGATCACCAGCGAGGCGACCACCCCGAGCAGCCCGAGCAGTACGGCGATCCCGGACGGGGTGAACAGGCCCAGTGCGTAAGGGTTCTGCTGTTCGGCGGCGAGCCGACCGGCCCGGTCCGCAACGTCGCGCAGCCCGGCGGCGACGTTCCCGGCCACCGCCGCCCACCGGTCCGCCGGCACCGCGGCGACGGCCGACCGGCCGTCGGCGGCGGTACGGACCTCCTCCTCGTAACCCACCAGTTCCCGGTGGTCAGGGCCGTCGGTGACGGCGAGCAGTGCCTCCCGGTCTGCCTGGCCGAGACCGGCGGCCGCGCCCTGCTCGAACGCGCGACGGGCGAAGGCCGCACCGGAGAACTCCCGCAGCTGTTCGCCACCCAGCCCGCCGGCGAGCTCGGCGGACCGCAGCAACGCGTCCTCACGGGACAGGAGTTCGCGGGTGCGGTCCAGCTCCGGCAGCACCCGCGAGTCGGCCCCGGGGTGGCCGTCACGCGGCGCGGCGACGGCGCCGGACACGGCCAACGCCCGGTCCACGGCCGCCCCGTACGCGGCGTACGCCTCGGACCAGCCCACGCTCCGGGTGAGCACCCTGCCGCGCAGTTCGGGCAGGGCGGCGAGCGCGGTGCCGAGGTCGTCCAGACGGGCGGCGGCGTCGGCGCCGAGGCCCTGGGCGTCGGCCCGGTTGTAGCCCCGGCCGGGGCGGCGCGGGTCGGGGAACAGCGGGGTGAGCGCCCGGTCGGTGGCGGCGGCGGCCTCGCGCAGGGCACTCTCCCGCCCCGCGGCGGGCACCGTCCCCGGGACGAGGCCCGGACCGGCCAACAGCTGTCCGGCGGCGGCGCGTTCGGCCTGCAGGCCGGCGACCGTGTCGGCGATGGGGGTGAGCAGGCTGCGCTGGGCGTCGCGCAGGCGCAGCAGGTCCCAGACGCCCTGGGCGGTGGTGACGGTGGCGAAGCCCCAGAGGGCGATGACAGAGACGACCGGGACCATCAGCAGGGCGATGATCCGGGCGCGCACGCTCCGGGGACGCAGCCCCCGCAGTCCGAACGGCCCGCGCAGCCCGCGCAGTCGGGGGCCGGGGCGCGACGAGCGGGCGGGCGGTCCGGCGTGGGCACCCCGGCGGGCGCCAGGGGTGGTGCCACGGACTTCTCGCATGGACGGGGGCCTTTCGGGCAAGGGCGACGGGGCTCGGGCGGCACGAACAGCCATAGGCGGCACGGATGGGCTCAGGCGGCGCAAGCGGGCTCAGGCCGCGCGGTCCCGGCCGTACGGATCCCGCCCGTCCGGGGCTGGGCCGGCCGGGTCGAAGCCGTCCGCGGCGGGGCCGTACAGGCTTGTGAGCGCGGTGCCCGAGGACGCGGCGCCCGGCTCGGTGCCGGGCCGGGCGGCGGGGTCGGCGAACTCCTCGATCGCCAGCTCCCCCGCTGTCAGGTCGCCGGCCCGCTCCTGGGTGGTCGGGGAGAGCGCGACGAAGGCGGAGGCCAGGAAGAGGAACGAGCCGAGGCCGACGGCGAGCGGGAAGACGAACTCCATCGGGCTGACCCCGCCCAACCCGGTCCGGGCGGGATCCAGTTGGACGTGGACGGCCGCCATGCCCGTGTAGTGCATGCAGCTGACGGCCAGGCCCATGCCCAGCGAGGCGGCGGCCGCGGCGTACCCGTTGCGGACGGTGACGGCGGCCCAGAGCGCGGCGGTGGCGGCACCGACCGCGACCAGAACGGAGAGCGCGACCGTCCCGCCGTCGTAGCGCAGCCCGCCGTGCATCCGGACGGCGGCCATGCCGAGGTAGTGCATCGCGGCGACGCCGACGCCGGTGGTGCAGCCGCCGCCCAGCAGAGCGAGGCCGCGGTGCCGGCCGTAGCAGACCACGGTCAGGCCGAGGCCGGTGACCAGTACGGCGACCAGCAGGCTCAGCACCGTGAGCGGCACGCTGTAGCGCAGTTCGGTTCCGTCGACGGCGAAGCCGAACATGGCGACGAAGTGCATGGTCCAGATCCCGGAGCCGATCGCGGCGGCTGCGGTGAGCAGCCAGTTCCGGCGGGCGGCGCCCGTGGCGGCCAGGCCGCGCAGGGTGCAGCGCAGCCCGAGGGCGGCACCGGCGCAGGCCATCGCGTAGGAGAGGACGGGGGTCAGCCAGCCGAAGCTGAACTGGTTGAGGGCTCCCATGGGACCTCCGGTCGACCGGTCGGGCCCGGGGCGGAATGCGGTACTCCCGGGCACCCCCGGCCGGGCGGACTGCATCCGACGGGCACATGGGCATGTGCGGCATATGCCCGTCGCATGTGCGCTTCCGGCCTGGGGTGCGTGGGACGCTATCGAGCGACTGGAATCGGCCAGGCGAAGATCTGAAAAGCTGCACGCGCGGCGCGGGCGCTGTGTTCGAATGGCCCGGTCCTGTGCCCAGCGGCACCCGGGGCCGACTGACAACGAACAAAAGACAGACGACAGATAACAGATGTTGAAATCTGTTATCTGTCGTCTGAAAGTTGAACTCTGAAACCCGTCAGCCGTTCCCGTCAGCCCTGCGCCGTGACCCGCACCCGCATCGCGCTCGCCGCCCGGAGCGTGATCCCCTGCACGAGCGCCACCCGCCGGTCCACCACCTCCAGGTCGAAGTCCCGCAGCAGCACCCCGAGGGTCAGGACCGACTCCAGCATCGAGAAGTGCTGCCCGATGCAGGCCCGCGGCCCGCCGCCGAACGGGAACCACGCGTAGCGGTGCCGCGCCTTCTCCTCCTCCGGCAGGAACCGGTCCGGGTCGAAGCGCTCGGGCTCGGCCCAGTGGTCCGGGTGCCGCTGGGTGACCAGCGGCGCGACCACGACCTGTGCCCCCGCCGGGATCACGTACCCGTCGATGACCGTCTCCTCGACCGCCCGCCGCCCGATCAGCGACGCCGCCGGAAAGAGCCGCATCGCCTCCTTGATCACCCGGGTGATGTACGGCAGTTGCTCCAGGTCCGCCGCCGTCGGCGCCCGCCCGGCCAGAACGGTCCGCGCCTCCTCCTGGGCGAGCTTGCGCTGCTCCGGGTGCTTGGCCAGCAGGTGCAGGGCGAAGGCCAGCGAGGTGGCCGTGGTCTCGTGCCCGGCGAGCAGGAACACCAGGACCTGGTCGCGGAGTTCGGCCGGATCCAGCCGCTCGCCGTCCTCGCCGCGCGCCCGGCCGAGCAGCGTCAGCAGGTCGTCTGCCTCCTCGTCACCGCCCCCGCGCGCCGCCCGCTCCGCGATGATCCGGTCGCAGACCTCGTAGAGCGCCCGCTGCGCCTCCAGGCCGCGCCGGTTGCCCGGCGTCGGCCAGGTGCGCGGGAACCGGACCGGCGCGAAGCCTCGCTCCTTGATGTACTCGCCGAGCACCGGGAAGCTGCGGTTCACCACCTCCACCGCTTCCTCCACGTCGGCGCCGAAGAGGATCCGGGCGACGGCCCGCAGCGCGAACCGCGACATCTCCTCCGCCGCGTCCACCACCCCGCCCGGAACCGCCCGCCAGCGCTCGGCGAGCGCCTGCGCCTCCTGGGCGAGCGCCTCCGCGTAGCCGTCGACCCGGCGACGGGTGAACAGCGGCTGGACCAGTCGGCGCTGATGCTGGTAGACCTCGTCCTGGCTGGTCAGCAGCCCGTTGCCGACACTGGTCCGCAGTTCGTCGTAGAAGCTGTTCTCCTTGCGGAAGTTCGCCGCCTCGCTGCCCAGCACCTGGTGGGCGCCCTCCGGCGAGAACACCCCGTAGAACTCGACGCGCAGCCCGGGCGGCCCGGCCACCATGCGCACCACGTCGCCGTGGTCCCGCCGGGCCGCGAGGTAAGTGCGCAGCGGACGGCGGGTGAGGTCGAAGAGCGACCCGACCAGGGGGTTCCCGGCCGGTCCGGGTATGGCGGCTGCGGTGGCCATCGGCACTCCTTCTGGGATTCCTCGGCGCTGACGCGCGCTCGCTGACCCTTCAACCTTACTGACGGGTATTCAGCCGAGGAAGCCGCGCGGAAGGACCGGGCCGCCGACCCACGCCGCCGGCCCGGTCCGCTCACTCGTATCACTCGTACTCGGTGCCACCCTTGCGGGTCAGGTAGGCGTCGCTGACCACCTTGGCGATCGCCCGCCCGCCGAGCACCGGGCTCCAGCGCTCGACCACCGGCCGGACCACCACGCCCTCACGCAGGTGGAGTTCACGCCCGGAGTGCGCCTCCTTGCCCTGCGCATGCGCCAGCACCGTCGCGGTGTCGAACGGCCCGCGCCACAGTTCGGTCACCAACGGCAGTTCGCCGTCCAGGAGTTCGGCGGCCGACAGCCAGGTCAGCTGCCCGTCCAGCACGGCCGACACGTCGAAGGCCGCGTACCCGGGGCGCTCGGTGCGCGCGGAGGCGCCGTACGTCAGGTCCTGCACTCCCTCGCCGAACACCTCGCCGAAGATGCCAACCCGCTCGGCACCCAGCCGTTCGGCCAACCGGGCCGCCACCGCCGGGATGTCGTACGCGCGCACCGCCCGCCAGTACAGGTTGCGCTCGTCCTCGGCGAGCGCCAGCCCCTGCGCGCCGATCCCCTTGGACGAGACGTGCACCTCGCCGGTGGCGGCGGTGTAGGTGACCAGGCAGCAGCTGCCGTGCAGCTTCTCGGTCAGCACCACGGGCTCGCCGGGCTCGAAGACGTCGGGGTGGCGCTTGAGGTTCTCGATGTCCACCCAGGGCAGCAGGTCGGGCGCGCTGAGGACCTCACCGTTCATCGAGGTCGGCACCGGCGGCTGCCACTTGACGATCCCGAGCAGGTCGGCGAAGTCCTCGCCCCGCTCGGCCGCCCCGGCCAGGTCGGTTGCGGCCAGCGCGCCGGGCCGGCAGACGATGCCCTGGGACAGCTCCCCGCGCAGCCGTACCGCCTTCACCCGGTTCGCCGCACTGCCCGCCAGCTTGCCGGTCAGCCCCAGCTCCTCGATCAACTCCTCGGGCAGGACGGCCTGTTCGGGGATGTAGACGGCGTGGTCGCCGGTCCGGTAGGAGCCCTTGGCCACCACCGCGCGATAGAGCCCGACCTGGGCCAACTCCAGTGCGTCGGCGTTCGGGTGCTCCAGGATGACCAGCTTCTCGGCGGTGACGCGCAGCGTGGACATGGGCGGACTCCTCCCCGTTGATCCGTTCGGATCGACCATCGGGCCCGGGCGGCCGACGGTCGGCCGCGCCTACGGGCTGTCGCCCACTCTGACCGTTCCACCTGCCCGGATGCGAAGGGTTTTCCAACGGCCGCCCTTCCGCCGGCCGTCCTTCCACCTGCCGCCCTTCCGGACCGAACCGTCCGTGCACGTTTGAGTCTTCGCACAGCAGCCCCGAGACCGTCGCCCCACTCCCGCTGTGCGATGTGACAGGCGATTTATCGCTCGCATCTGCGGCACTATGATCGCCGTAATGGCCGCACCTGCGGCCACACCTCCGCGCCCCTTCCGGCGCGAACCCTGGAGGGGAAGCACCGATGAGCACCCGAACCACCCCCACCCACAGACTCGCCGTCGCCGCCGCTGCGGCCCTCGTCCTCAGCCTCGGGGCCACCGCCTGCGGCAGCGACGGCGGCAAGTCCTCCGGCTCCGCCTCCTCGGCCGCGACCGCCGCCTCCACCGCCACCGCCGCCACCGCCGCCACCGGCGCGGCGGGCACCGACGGAGCCACCGCTCCGAAGGCCAAGGGCGCCATCACCGTGTTCGCCGCCGCCTCCCTCAAGGAGACCTTCACCGAGCTCGGCAAGAAGTTCGAGGCCGCCAACCCGGGCACCAAGGTCACCTTCAACTTCGGCGGCAGCTCCGCCCTCGCCACCAGCATCAACTCCGGTGCACCGGCGGACGTCTTCGCCGCGGCCAGCCCGGCCACCATGAAGACGGTCACCGACGCGGGCGGCGCGAGCGGCCAGCCGACGACCTTCGTCAAGAACTCCCTTGCCATCGCCGTGCCCAAGGGCAACCCCAAGCACCTCGCGGGCCTCAAGGACCTCACCGGCTCCGGCGTGAAGGTCGCGCTCTGCGCGAAGGAGGTGCCCTGTGGCGCCGCCGCCCTCACCGCGTTGAAGGCCGCCGGCGTCGACCTCACCCCGGTGACCCTGGAGCAGGACGTCAAGGGCGCGCTCACCAAGGTCGAGCTCGGCGAGGTCGACGCCTCGCTGGTGTACAAGACCGATGTGCAGGCCGATGCTGCGAAGATCGACGGCGTGGACTTCCCCGAGGCCGCCAAGGCCGTGAACGACTACCCGATCGCCGCACTCGCCAAGGCGCCGAACAAGGACGGCGCGGCCGCCTTCGTCGCCTACGTCCGGTCCCCCGAGGCCAAGCAGGTGCTGACCACGGCGGGCTTCCAGGCGCCGTGACGGACCGCACCACCGGCAGCGACCGCAACCGGGACTCCGGCTCCCACATCGGCTCCGCCACCGACACGGGTACCGGTACCGGCATCACCCGGGACGACGCAGCCCCGGCACCGGCAGGACCCGCGAACGCCCTGCCGGGCCGCCGCCGGGGCCCGCGCCGCCCCGGCGCACAGCGCGTCCCGGTCACGCTGCTGCTCCCCGCGCTGCTCGGCCTGGCGTTCCTGATCCTCCCGCTGGTCGGGCTGCTCGTCCGGGCACCGTGGAGCGGCCTGTCCGAGCAGCTGACCAGCATCGCCGTCTGGGACGCCCTGCGGCTCTCGCTGATCTGCGCGACGGCCGCCACCGCGGTGTCGCTGGTCCTCGGGGTCCCGCTGGCCTGGCTGCTCGCGCGCGCCGAGCTGCCCGGCCGGCGGGTGATCCGGGCGCTGGTCACCTTGCCACTGGTGCTGCCCCCCGTGGTGGGCGGTGTGGCGCTGCTGCTGGTGCTCGGCCGACGCGGCATCGTCGGTTCCTGGCTGGACTCGGCGTTCGGCATCACCCTGCCCTTCACCACCACCGGGGTGGTGATCGCCGAGGCCTTCGTGGCGATGCCCTTCCTGGTGATCAGCGTGGAGGGAGCGCTGCGGGCGGCCGATCCACGCTTCGAGGAGGCGGCCGCGACCCTGGGCGCCTCCCGGCTGACCGCGTTCCGCCGGGTCACCCTGCCGATGATCGCCCCCGGGATCGCCGCCGGAGCCGTCCTGGCCTGGGCCCGGGCGCTCGGCGAGTTCGGCGCGACGATCACCTTCGCGGGCAACTTCCCGGGCCGCACCCAGACCATGCCGCTGGCCGTCTACCTGGCCATGGAGTCCGACCCGGAGGCGGCGATCGCGCTGTCGCTGGTGCTGCTGGTGGTCTCCGTCGCCGTCCTGGTCGGCCTGCGCGACCGCTGGATGTCGACCCCATGACACCGACTCCGGACCAAGACCCGGCCTCGGCCCCGACCCCGGCCCCGGACGGACGCCCCCACACCCAGGACGCCGACAGGACGGCCGAACCGATGCCCCCCGAACCGCCCTCCGCCGCCGCCCCTGCCCCTGCACCCGCCCCTGCCCCCGCACCGGGTGTCGGGGCCGCGCCCGCCGCCCTCGACGCCCACCTACGGGTCGACCGCGCCGCGTTCGCCCTCGACCTGGCGCTCACCGCCGCCCCCGGCGAGGTGATCGCCCTGCTCGGACCGAACGGCGCCGGCAAGTCCACCGCGCTGCGCGCCCTCGCCGGCCTGCTCCCACTCACCGGCGGCCACCTTCGCCTGGACGGCCACGTCCTGGAGGAACCGGCCCGGCGCCTGCACACCCCCGCCGAGCGGCGACCGGTCGGCGTGGTGTTCCAGGACTACCTGCTGTTCCCGCACCTCAGCGCGCTCGACAACGTCGCCTTCGGCCCGCGCTGCCAGGGCCGCGCCAAGCGCGAGGCCAGGGCCGAGGCGGCGGCCTGGCTGGAACGGATGGGCCTGGCGGGCCACGCCTCGGTGCGCCCCGGCCGGCTCTCCGGCGGCCAGGCCCAACGGGTGGCGCTGGCCCGGGCCCTGGCCGTCCGCCCCCGGCTGCTCCTGCTGGACGAGCCGCTGGCCGCCCTGGACGCCCGCACCCGGCTCGACGTACGGTCCCAACTGCGGCGCCACCTGGCCGAGTTCGAGGCCGTGGCGGTGCTGGTGACGCACGACCCGCTGGACGCGATGGTGCTGGCCGACCGGCTGGTGGTGATCGAGGACGGCCGCGAGGTGCAGTCCGGCAGCCCGGCGGAGGTCGCCCGGCGTCCGCGCACCGACTACATCGCCCGCCTGGTCGGCCTCAACCTGTACCAGGGACGGGCCGAGGGCACCCTGGTCACCCTCCCGGACGGCACCGTCCTGACCACCACCGAGGAGCTGTCCGGACCTGCGTTCGTCGCCTTCCCGCCCGCCGCCGTCACCCTGTACCGGGAGCGGCCGCGGTCCAGCGCCCGCAACCTGTGGCAGGCCGAGGTCACCGGCCTGGACCTGCACGGCGACCAGGTGCGCGCCGAACTCGCCGGAACCCTGCCGATGGCCGCCGACCTCACCCCGGCCGCCGTCGCCGAACTGGGGCTGGCACCGGGGACACCGGTCTGGGCCTCGGTCAAGGCCACCCAGACCCACGCCTACCCGGCCTGACCGGCCGCCCTCCCCGAACCGCCCTGAGCCGCCCTGAGCGACCCCGAACCGCCCGGCTGTCCGAACGCCTGAACGCCTGAACGCGCCTACGCCGACGGCTCGACGAACCCCGACTCGTATGCGGCGATCACCGCCTGGGTACGGTCCCGCGCGCCCAGCTTCGCCAACACGCTGCTGACGTGTGTCTTCACCGTCTGCACCCCGAGCACCAGCTGCTCGGCGATCTCCCCGTTGCTGAGCCCGCGCGCCATCATCCGCAGCACCTCGGCCTCCCGCCCGGTCAGCGCCGCCCGGTCCATGGCCGCGCGGGCGGCCGGGTTGCCGTGCCCGGCGGCCAGCTGCCGGATCGCGGCCGGGAACAGCAGCGACTCGCCGGCCGCCGCCAGCCGTACCGCGTGGACGATCTCGGCCGGGCGGCTGCGCTTGAGCAGGAAGCCGTCGGCGCCCGCGCGCAGCGCCTGGTAGACGTAGTCGTCGTTCTCGAAGGTGGTGACGACCAGGATCCTCGGCGGCCGTTCCCCCGGCGGGCCAGGGCGCAGCAGTTCGCGGGTGGCCGCCAGGCCGTCCATGACGGGCATCCGGACGTCCATCAGCACCACTCTCGGGCGCAGCGCACGAGCGAGGGACACGGCCTCCGCGCCGTCGCCCGCCTCCCCGACCACCCGCAGGTCGCCCTGGGCCTCCAGCACGGCCCGCATCCCGGCCCGGACCAGTTCCTCGTCATCGGCGAGCAGGATGTCGGTCATCCCAGCCGCACCGGCCCCGACGCCTCCGCCTGCAAGATCATTCGTCACGAGCCCAAGCGTAGGGGCAGCCGGACGTCGAGCACCCACTCCGCTCCTCCGTCGCCGCCCGCCCCGACCATGGCCTCGCCGCCGAGCAGCGCGGCCCGTTCCCTGATGCCGCGCAGACCCTTGCCGCCCTTGCGCGAACCGCCGACCCGGCCTGGGCCGCCCCGGCTCGGCGCCGCCACCAGGCGGTTGGCGCAGCGCAGCTCCAACTGCCCCTCCCGAACGGCGATCTGGACATCGACCGGCTGGCCGGGCGCGTACTTGAGCGCGTTGGTGACGCCCTCCTGGACGATCCGGTAGGACTCGCGCGAGAGCACCCCGGGCAGCACACCGGCGGGTACTTCGATGCTCGCCTCGACCGGGCTGCCGGCCGCGCGGGCGGTGTCGAACAGCGCGGGCAGCTGGTCGATGCCGGGCTGCTCGGTGGCCGCCCCGTTCCTCGCCGCGCCGCCTGCCGGGGTCTCCCGCAGCAGGACCAGGGTGCGTTCGAGGTCCTCCATCGCCTGCCGCCCGGTCTCCTCGATGACCTCCAGCGCCTTGGCGGCGAAGACCGGGTCCCCGACCTCGCGCGCCGCCCCCGCCTGGAGGACCGTCACCGTCAGTGCGTGGCCGATGGAGTCGTGCAGCTCGCGGGCCAACCGGTTGCGCTCCAGCAGCCGTTCGGCCCGAAGCTCCGCCTCCGCCAGCCGCTCCGCCGGGGACGGCCCCAGCAGCCTCACGGCCATGGCGAGTTGGAGGCGGCCCGCCCAGACCACCAGCCAGCCGTAGCCGAGCGCCGGCACCGGGGCGAGCGGGAGGTACCAGAAGCCGCGCGGACCGGTCAGCAGGTCGAAGACCGGAGCGAGGCCGAAGACCGTCGCGAAGCCGATCGCCGAACCGAGCGCCACCCGCCCGATCAACCAGGCCGCCGTACGGCGCCGGTCGGCCCAGGTGCCGGAGGGTTCGACGCCGATGTCCTCCTCGCGGTCGGGCACCAGCAGCAGTCGCGCCTGCACTCCCTCGGCACGGCGCGCCGCCGGGATGAGGGCGACCAGCCCGAGCAGGACGACGTCCAGCGAGACGGCCGCCGTCAGGATCGAGCCGAGGCTCCGCTGGTACGTCCCCGGGTAGATCATCAGGACGACGCCCGCGAAGATCCACCCCACCAGCAGGTGCAGCAGCCGGGCGTAGGTGGCACCGGCCACCAGCGGCGCGAGGATCGCGGTCGCTCGGCCCCGGCTCCGGAACGCGTTCATTCGTGGCACCGCCCCATCCTGCCAGCTCAGCGGGCGGCCCCGGCTCCCCTGCCGGGTTGCCGCCGTCTCCCTCCCGGGAGGGAGACGAATCCCCGCTGCGGCGGGATCCGCCCACCAGCCCGTTCCGGTCGAATGGAGCCACCGACCGGAACACGGACGGTGACCAGCGACGAGGAGGGGAAGCGGCCGTGATCAAGATCCAGGGCCTGACCAAGGAGTACGACGGCCGTCGGGTCGTCGACGACCTGTCGTTCGAGGTCCGGCCCGGCGTGGTGACCGGCTTCCTGGGCCCGAACGGCGCCGGGAAGAGCACCACCATGCGGCTGGTCCTCGGCCTGGACCGCCCCACCGCCGGGCACGCCCTGGTCGGCGGCCGTCCGTACGCCGAACTCGCCGAGCCGCTGCGGCAGGTGGGCGCACTGCTGGACGCCCAGGCCCTGCACGGCGGCCGGACGGCGCAGGGCCACCTGCGCTGGCTCGCCGCGAGCAACGGCCTGCCGGCGCGACGGGTCGGCGAGGTGCTCGCCCAGGTCGGGCTGGCCGAGGCCGCCGGGCGGCGGATCCGGGGCTTCTCGCTCGGTATGCGCCAGCGCCTCGGGGTGGCCGCCGCACTGCTCGGCGACCCGCCGGTGCTGCTCCTGGACGAACCGGTCAACGGCCTGGACCCGGAGGGCATCCGCTGGATCCGCACCCTGCTGCGCGAACTGGCCGCCGAGGGACGGGCGGTACTGGTCTCCTCCCACCTGATGACCGAAATGGCCATCACCGCCGACCACTTGGTGGTGATCGGTCGCGGCCGCCTGCTCGCGGACGCCGCCACCGCCGAGTTCATCGACCGCCACGGCCGCACCAGGATCCGGGTCCGGGGGGTGGACGCCGCCAAGCTGGCCGCGTTGCTCGGCGGGCCCGGCCACGGCCTCGACGCCGTCGAAGTCGACGGCGGAGCCTGGGAGGTGACCGGTGCCGAACCCGAGCGGATCGCCGCACTGGCCGCCGCCAACGGCGTGGTGCTGTACGAGATCGCGGTCCAACAGGACTCGCTGGAGGAGGCGTTCATGCGGATGACCGCGGACAGCGTCGAGTACCGGGCGGAGGCCGTCGCATGAGTGCCGTTCCGTACACCGCCAACGCCTTCCGGGCCGAGCGGGTCAAGCTCACCACCCTCCGCTCGCTCTGGGTCCCGCCGTTGCTCTCCGTGCTGCTCACCGTCGGCGCCACCACGGCCGTCGGCGCGATACTCGGCGACAAGGACCACAGCATCACCGACGACCCGGGCATCGGCATCTTCTACGGACTCAACTTCGGCCAGGCGGCGCTGGTCGCCTTCGGTGTCCTGCTGATCGGCCAGGAGTTCAACACCCGGATGATCGGCGTCTCCCTCGCCGCCGTCCCCGCGCGCGGCCGACTGTACGGCGCCAAGCTGGCGTTGGGCGCCCTGATCGGCCTCGGCGTGGGCGCGCTCGGCACGGCGGGCTCCTACGCCGGGTACGCGGCCACCGTGCCCGCCGACTGGCACGGCCCCGCCTTCGCCCGCGCGGCCACCGCCGGGGTGCTGTACCCGGCGCTGCTGGTGGTGTTCTGCCTCGGGGTGACCGCACTGTTGGGCAATCTCACCGCCGCCATGGGCCTGCTGACGCCGACCGTCTTCCTGCTCTCGCCGCTGCTGGGCGGCGTGCCCGGGGTGCGCCGGGTGGCCCAGTTCCTCCCCGACCGGGCAGGCCAGTACGCGCTGCACTACGCCGACGACCCGCAGCTCGCGTACGGGCACTGGACCGGCCTGGCGATCATGGCGTTCTGGACGGCGCTGGCCGCGTACGGCGGACTGCGGGCGATGCGGGAGCGCACCAAGTGACCGTGAGCGAAGGAGAGATGAGGATGAGCCTCGGCAACGCCCTGCGCGCCGAACGGATCAAGTTCACCACCCTGCCCTCGCAGTGGGCGGCGCCGCTGACCTCAGTGGTCCTCACCGTCGGGGTGACCGCGGCCGTCAACGCCGCCTACGCGGCGAAGGACCATGTCCCCGGCGAGGACCCGGCCGGCGGGATCTTCTACGGCCTGCTGTTCGGCCACGTGGCCGTGGCCTGCCTCGGCATCCTGCTGATGGGGCAGGAGTTCAACACCCGGATGATCGGCACCTCGCTCACCGCCGTCCCCCGGCGCGGCGAGCTGTACGGTGCCAAGCTCGCACTCGGCGCCGGGCTCGGCCTGTTGGTGGGGCTGGCCTCCACGGCGGGCTCCTTCCTCGCCTTCGACGCCACCGCCGGCCTTGACCTCTCCACCCCGGGCCTGGCCCACAGCTTCCTGGCCGGCGTGCTCTACCACCCGCTGATGGTGCTGATCTGCCTCGGACTGACCGCGATGCTGGGAAACTTCAGCGCCGCACTCGGCCTGCTCACCCCGATGGTGTTCCTCGGCACCACCTGGCTGGCGGCAATTCCCGGTGTGCGTGAGATCGGCCAGTTCCTGCCCGACCGGGCCGGCCTCTACGCGATGCGCACCCAGACCGAGCCCGGCATCCACTACGGCCACTGGACGGGCCTGCTGATCATGGCGCTCTGGACGGCCGCGGCGGTGTACGGCGGGCTACGGGCGATGCAGCGCTACCAGGCTTCGGGCGAGTAGCGGGGTGGCGGGCGGCAGGAGGGCGGGCAGGACGGGAGGGCAGGCGACGGGTAACAGATGACAACAAACAGATGACAGATAACAGCGAACAGATTTCGAAATCTGTTCGCTGTTATCTGTTACCTGTCATCTGTCATCCGACATCCGTTCGCCGCCGGCCCGCCCCGTCACCGCAGCGCCGGGTGCTCCGCGATCACCGTGCAGCTGCCCGGCGCGATCTCGGTGAAGCCCGCATCCCGGACCACCGGCAGCCCGCTGCGGACCAGTTCCTCCCACGCCCCCGGCTCCGCCGTGCGGACGGCGAGCGCGAAGCCCGACTCCGCCCACTCCTTGCGCTGGGCATCGTCCAGCCGCCACCAGGCGAGCTGTGCCGCGTGGCCGGTCTGGGCCATGGTCTTGCCCGCACTCATCTCCAGCTCCGGGTTGAGCCACAGCACCGGCAGTCCCGGCTCGGGCGCGCCGACCTCGGCGGTCTCCTCCAGGTCCGTCCCGGAGACCTGCAACTTGGCGAGCTCCTTCGGCCAGCCGTCCAAGGGGATCGGCGGGAACACCCGCACCTCCGCCTCCCGCCCGTGCACCGTGATCCCCGGCAACTCCCCGGCCCGGCGCCACTCCCCGCCCCGGGCACGCCGGACCACCTTGCGGATCCGGGCGTCCTCCCAGGCCTCGACCTGCTCCGCCCACTCCCCGTCCGGCCCGGTCACCCGAGGGTCGGCGAGCAGCGTCAGCACCGCCCGTGCCGAGGTCTCCAGCGCGTCCGTCCGCCCGGGCGGCGTGGCCTTCTCCAGCCGGACGACCAGCGGCAGCACGTACTGCGGCCGCGCGTCGCGGTCCTCGGGGTCGGGAAGGTCGCCGGGGGCGGGAGCAGGGGCCGGGGCATCGAACGGAGAAGTCACCCGTCCAGCATGCCAGCCCCGCCGTCACCGCCCCGGCCCGCCCCCGCGCCCTCGCACCGCACCCGCGCCCGCAGCCGCACCCCGAGCCGCGCCCGCGCCGCCAACGCACCGCCCGACCCACCCCGGCCCGGCGGCCACGCTCAGCGCAGCCGCTGCCGCAGTTCGTCCACCGCCGCCCGGATCCCCGCGCTGTAGGCGTCCTCCGGCAGCGCGTCCAGGCGCCGGACCGCCCGTTCCAGCTGTTCGCGCGCGAGGTCGGGTTCCCCGAGCTTGAGGTGGTCGGAGGCCAGGTTGAGGTGCAGCGACGGATAGAAGGCCCGTACCTGGAGCGCGGACTCGTAGGTCCGGGCGCGCTCGGCGGTCAGCGAGTCGGCGGCCGCGAGGGCCCGCCGGTCCCACTCCAGTTCGGCCCGGGGGTCGTCCTGCAGGTCGGCCAGATAGTGCGCCAGGACGCAGCGGTGGAAGACGTCCCGCTCGCCCAGTTCCTCCCAGAGGGCCTCGAAGCTGGCCCGCGCCTCGGCGGTCCGCCCGAGCTGCGCCGCCCGCACACCGTCCAGTCCGAGCGCGATCCGGCCGAGCGCCGACTCGTCAGCACCCCCGTCCGGACCGGACTCCGCCGAGGACACACCGTGCACATCAGACACATCGGATACATCGGACATGACGGCAGCCTAGGGCCAGTCCGGCGAGTCCCGCCCGGCAAGGTCCGCCGGACAGGCCCGGCGGCCCGCTCAGCGCCGGTAGCCGCGCTGCGGGTCCCGCTCCTCCGCGTCCTCGTAGATCAGGAACCAGCCCTCGGGGTGCGTCGCGGCCAGCAGTAGTTCGGTGCGCTGCTCGGCGCCGAGCTCCGGGTCGCCGTCGTCCGGCCCGTACACGCCGAACAGTTCGTCGTGACAGCCGTCCCAGTCGTAGTCGTACAGGTCGGCGGGCAGGTCGCCCATCATGTCGGCCACCGACTCGGGCTGGGAGCCCAGCAGCGTCCGGGCGTCCACCAGGGCCATCCGCAGCGCGAGCTCCTCGGCGAGGCAGCGCGGCAGCGGCCATTCGCCGAGGGCGAGGTCGTCGGCCAGGTCGTCGAAGGCCCGGGCCATGGTGCGCCGCCAGCCCCGGTGGAGCCGCCAAGTGCGCTGGGGCAGCCGGGCGAAGACCGTCCAGTCGACGTCCTCGCCGTCGACCACCGGGTCGTCCCCGTGCTCGTCGAGGTCGTCGTAGGCGGCGTCGGCCAGGCCGAGCAGCTGGGCGTGCAGCAGGCAGGCGGTGCGCGGGGTGAGGGTCCAGTCGGCGCCGGCACCGCCCTCCTCGTCCTCGCCGTCCAGCGGGAACAGTTCGGCGAAGTCCGGGGTGAAGTCCTCGGTGACGCTGATCTCCAGCGTGCCGCCGATCGCCTCGACCCCGGGGATGGCGGCCACCAGCCGGTCCGGGTGGAGCAGCGCGCCGAGCGCCGCGTTGGCGTCCTCGGCCACCTCGCGCAGCAGTTCACGGCGCTGGCCGGCCGGGTCGATGCCGTCGAAGTCCAGCTCCTCGACGGCCTTGATCGCGGCCGCGCGCAGCGCCGGCCAGTCGTTGATCCGCAGGCCCAGCACCACCGTCGCCTCGATCTCCGGTGCGCCGGAGTACTCTGCCGCGCCCGGCCCCTGCGGATGATCGCTTCGCTCGCCCATGGGGCTACGGTACGGCTTTTCGGCCGCCCGATCACCGGTCCGGACCAGCTTCCGGAGAGCTTCTCGGCCACCGCCCGGCCGTGTCTCTGTCACCCGGACGCACGACGCGGGCAGGATGGGCCCATGGCTGACATCAACGAGTACGGCGGCGGGCAGGGCCCGAACGCCGACGTCATGGTCGTGACCACCAACGACATCCCCGGCTTCCGGGTCGACCACGTGATCGGCGAGGTCTTCGGGCTGACCGTGCGCAGCCGCCACGTCGGCAGCCAGATCGGTGCCGGACTCAAGTCGCTGATCGGCGGCGAGCTGCGGGGTCTGACGAAGACCCTGGTCGAGAGCCGCAACGAGGCGATGCAGCGGCTGATCGAGCAGACCAAGGCGCGCGGCGGCAACGCCGTCCTGATGATGCGCTTCGACGTGACGGCGGCGGCGGACGTCGGCACCGAGGTCTGCGCGTACGGCACCGCCGCGGTGATCTCGCCGATCGGCTGAGGCCCCGGCCCACTGCGCCACACCGGCCCCCCGCGCCACACCGCGCCGCGCCGCTCCGAGGGCCAGCCGCGCGGGGAACAGCCACCGACCGCCCGATGTTTCACGTGCGTGACTGTTTACGGTGCAACAGACGAGGCCGGCGAGCGGCGCGTGGACGTCCTGGTGGTGGGTGCCGGACAGGCCGGACTGTCCGCCGCCTACCACCTCGGCCGCCGCGGCTTCGCCCGCTACCGGGCAGGAGTCGACGGCGGCTTCGTCGTACTCGACGCCAACCCCGCCCCCGGCGGCGCCTGGGCCCACCGCTCGCCGTCCCTGCGGATGGCCACCGTGCACGGCTTCCACGACCTCCCGGACGCCGAGCTCCCCGCGCCCGACCCGGAGGCCCGCGCACGGGAGGTGGTGCCGGGGTACTTCACGGCGTACGAGGCCCGGCACGCGCTCCCGGTCGTGCGCCCGGTCACGGTACGCGCCGTACGCGCCGAGTCCGACCGCCCCGACTCCCGACTGCTGGTCGAGACCGACCGCGGCACCTGGTCCACCCGCGCACTGATCAACGCGACCGGCACCTGGACCCGCCCGTTCCTCCCCCACTACCCCGGCCACTTCGCGGGCCGTCAGCTGCACTACGCCGAGTACCGCGGCCCCGAGGAGTTCGCGGGCCGGCGCGTCCTGGTGGTGGGCGGCGGCGCCTCGGCGGTCCAGGTGCTGTCCGAGGTGGCCGCGGTCGGCGAGACGGTCTGGGTCACCCGCTCCGAACCCGTCTTCCACGAGGGCCCGTTCACCCCCGAGTACGGGCGCGCGGTGGTCGCCAAGGTCGAGGAGCGGGTCCGCCAGGGCCTGCCGGTGCGCAGCGTGGTGAGCGTGACCGGCCTCGGCCCGTCCGTCGCCTACCGCCGAGCCGAGGAGCTGGGCGCGCTGCACCGCCGCCCGATGTTCGACCGGCTCACCGAGCACGGAGTCGCCTGGGGCGACCAGGAGTTGGCGGTGGACGCGATCGTCTGGGCGACCGGCTTCCGCCCCGAGGTCGGCCACCTCGCCCCGCTCGGCCTGCGCTCCCCCGGCGGCGGCATCGCGCTCACCGGGACCCGCGCCACCGCCGACCCGCGCGTCCACCTGGTCGGCTACGGACCGTCCGCCAGCACCATCGGCGCCAACCGGGCGGGCCGCGCCGCCGTCAACGACCTGGTCGAGTTGCTCGGGGGCCCGACCGGGCGGGCCGGGGAGGCCGGGAAGCCAGGGGAGGCCGGGGAGGCCGGGCGCGGGACCGAATCCGCGGCCGACCCGGTCCCCGTCACCGCCGTACCGGCACCGGCACCGGCACCGGCACCCGTCCCCGTCCCCGCCGCCGTCTGACGGCCCGGGTCAGCGGTCGTAGTCGACGGTGACCCGGTCGGTGACCGGCCGGGCCTGGCAGGTGAGGACGTAGCCGGCCGCCAGCTCCTTCTCCTCCAGCGCGAAGTTGCGGCGCATCTCCACCTCGCCCTCGGTGACCAGGGCCCGGCAGGTGCCGCAGACCCCGCCCTTGCAGGCGAAGGGCAGGTCGGGGCGGGAGCGCTGGGCGCCGTCCAGGATCGAACGGTCGCGCGGGAGGCTGAGGGTGCTGCCGCGGCCGTCGAGGACGACGGTGACCTCGCTGCGCTCACCGGCCGCGGCCTCGGCCGCGCCGTCGGGACCGTCCAGGTCCTCGTCCCGCTCGGCGAGCGGCTCGTCCTCGGCGTGGAACAGCTCCTGGTGCACCCGCTCCCCCGGCACGGCCAGTTCGGCGAGCAGTTCCTTCGCCCCGGCGACCATGCCGAACGGCCCGCACAGCCACCAGTGCCCGACGGCGCCGACGTCCACCAGCGCCGCCAGCAGCGCCCGGACCCGCTCCGGGTCCAGTCGGCCGCTGAGCAGTTCGGCGTCCCTGGTCTCCCGGGAGAGCACGTGGACCAGCTGGAACCGGCCGAGGTAGCGGTCCTTGAGGTCGGCCAGCTCGTCCGCGAACATCACGGTGTCGCTGCGCCGGTTGCCGTAGAGCAGGGTGACGGTGGAGCGGCGGTCGGCGGCCAGCACGGAGGCGGCGATCGACAGCATCGGGGTGATGCCGGAGCCCGCCGCGAGCAGCACGTGGTCGGCGGGGACGCCGAGTTCGGGGGTGAACAGGCCGGACGGGGTCAGCACCTCGACCTCCTCGCCGGGCCGGGCCTCGCGCACCAGCCAGCGCGAGAACAGCCCGCCGGGCACCTCCCGGACGGCGATCCGCAGCGGGCCGCCGACCGGCGCGCAGATCGAGTACGAGCGGCGCTCGTCGGTACCGTCCACCAGCTTGCGCAGGGTCAGGGTCTGGCCGGGACGGAACGCGAACTCGGCCGCCAGGGCGTCCGGCACCGCGAAGGTCACCGCCACGGCGTCCTCGCAGAGCCGCTCCACCCGGTCGATCCGCAGCCGGTGGAAGCTCGGGCGGCGGGCCGGGCGGACGGGATCCGTCACAGGGGTCGCGGCGGGCATTCAGATCTCCTTGACGCGTTCGAACGGCTCGCGGCAGGCGCGGCAGCGCCAGAGCGCCTTGCAGGCGGTGGAGCCGAAGCGGGACAGCTCCTCCGTGTCGGTGCCGCCGCAGTGCGGGCAGGGCACCGGGGCCGCGGCGCCCGCGCGGGTGGGGCCGAGGGTGAGCGGGACCGGCCCGGGGCCGGGCGCGAGGGCCGAGGTCGGGCGCGGCGGGGCGATGCCCGCCTCGGCGAGCTTGCGGCGGCCCTCGGCGGTGATCAGGTCGGTGGACCACGGCGGGTCCAGCCGCAGCCGCACCCGGACCTCCGGGTACCCGGCGGCGCGCAGCCGGCGGTCGACGTCGGCGGCCATCTCGGCGACGGCCGGGCAGCCCGAGTAGGTCGGCGTCAGCCAGGCGGTCACCGCGCCGCTGCCGTCGTCCACCTCGACCCCGGCGAGCACGCCCAGGTCGGCCAGGGTGAGCATGGGCAGCTCCGGGTCCGGGACGGCCGCGGCGACCGACCAGGCCGTCCCGCGGACGGTGTCCGCGGCGACCGTGTCCGCAGTGCCCGTATCCGCGGTGCCCGGGGCCGCGGTGCCCGTCACCACGTCGCCCCCGGGTGGGCGCGCGCCACCACCTGCAGCTCGGCGAGCAGCGGGCCGAGCGCCTCGGTGTGCACGCCATCGCGGCCGGCCCGGCCCAGGACGGTGGCCAGCGGCGGGACGTCCGGCAGGGTCAGCCCGGCCTCCGCGACGACGGCGGCGAGCTCGCGCAGCACCGGTTCGCGCAGGCCGACCGGGTCGACGCCAACCCGCAGCTCCACCGGGTGCGCGGTGAACAGCTCGTCCAGCAGCGGCCAGACCGCGTCCAGCCCGGCCTGCATCCGCTCCGCCGAGTACGGCGTGCCGTCGCCGAGGCGCAGCGTCCAGGCGGTGGCGTACTCGCGGTGGTAGGCCAGTTCCTTGACGCCCCGGGCCGCGACCGCGGCCAGCACCGGGTCCGGGTGGGCGCTCAGCGCCTCGTACAGCGCCCCGCGGGCGGTGGCGAACAGCAGCAGCCGGGCGATCGAGTACGCGAAGTCGCCGTTCGGGGTCTCCACCAGGCGGACGTTGCGGAACTCGTGCTCCTCCCGCCAGTACGCCAGGTCGTCCTCGGTGCGGCCGGAGCCGTCCGCCTGGCCGGCCCGGGTGAGCAGCAGCCGGGCCTGGCCGAGCAGGTCCAGGCCCAGGTTGGCGAGCGCGACCTCCTCCTCCAGCTCGGGCGCCCGGGTGCACCACTCGATCAGCCGCTGGGAGAGCACCAGGGCGTCGTCGCCGAGCATCTGGCAGTAGGCGGCGAGGTCGGCACCATCCAGGCCGGCGGGCAGGGCGGTGTCCACGCCGAGCAGCGGGTCGGCGAAGCCCGTCCCGTACGCCCAGCGGCCCTCGCCCTCGGGGCCGGGGGTGGCCCCGGCGAGGCTGAGGTAGACGTGGTCGTCCTCGGTGGCGGACGTGGTGTGGTCGTGCACGGTGACTCCCCCGTCAGATGTGCGGGACATCCTCGGGGATGTCGTAGAAGGTCGGGTGGCGGTAGACCTTGTCACCGCTGGGCTCGAAGAACGGGTCGCGCTCGTCCGGAGTGGAGGCGGTGATCGCGTCCGAGCGGACCACCCAGAGGCTGACGCCCTCGTTGCGGCGGGTGTACAGGTCGCGGGCGGCGAGCAGCGCCATCCGGTCGTCGGAGGCGTGCAGCGAGCCGACGTGGACGTGGTTCAGGCCGCGCCGGGGGCGCACGAACACCTCGTACAGCGGCCAGCCGGCCTTGGGCCCTGCCTCGGACTCGGTCACTTCTCGTTCTCCTGTTCGGGGGTGGGCCGCGCGGCGGCCGCGGCGTGTTCGGCGTCGGCGGCGCGCTTGGCGGCGTAGGCGACGGCCGCCTCGCGCACCCAGGCGCCGTCCTCGTGCGCGGCCCGGCGGCGGTCGACGCGCTGGGCGTTGCACGGGCCCTGGCCGTGGATGACCCTGGTCAGCTCGGACCAGTCCGGCTCGCCGAAGTCCCAGCTGCCGCGCTCCTCGTTCCAGCGCAGCTCGGGGTCGGGGAGGGTGACGCCCAGGTGCTCGGCCTGCGGGACGGTCATGTCGACGAAGCGCTGCCGGAGCTCGTCGTTGGTGTGGCGCTTGATCCGCCAGGCCATCGAGCGGGCGGTGTTCGGCGAGTCGGCGTCCGGCGGACCGAACATCATCAGCGACGGCCACCACCAGCGGTCGACCGCGTCCTGGACCATCCGGCGCTGGCCCTCGGTGCCGCGCATCAGGGTCATCAGGAGCTCGTAGCCCTGGCGCTGGTGGAAGGACTCCTCCTTGCAGATCCGCACCATCGCGCGGGCGTACGGACCGTAGCTGCAGCGGCAGAGCGGGACCTGGTTGCAGATCGCGGCACCGTCCACCAGCCAGCCGATCACGCCGACGTCGGCGAAGGTGAGGGTGGGGTAGTTGAAGATCGAGGAGTACTTCTGGCGGCCGTTGATCAGCTTCTCGGTGAGCTCGGCGCGGTCGACGCCGAGGGTCTCGGCGGCGGCGTAGAGGTAGAGGCCGTGGCCCGCCTCGTCCTGGGCCTTGGCGAGCAGGATCGCCTTGCGGCGCAGCGAGGGGGCCCGGGTGAGCCAGTTGCCCTCGGGCTGCATGCCGATGATCTCGGAGTGGGCATGCTGGGCGATCTGGCGGATCAGGGTGGCCCGGTAGGCGTCGGGCATCCAGTCCCGGGGCTCGATCCGCTGTTCGGCGGCGATCACCGCGTCGAACCGGTCCTCCGGCGTCTGCGCGGGGACCGCCTCTGCCACCTCTGTTGTCACCACGGTCCCCTCTCGTGTTCCCTGCTCCGGCTTCCGACTTCTCAGCCTTGGCACCAGGGCGCCAACCGACTGACCGTTCGGTCGGTACCATTCTGCGCGGCGGGACGGAGGGATGGCAAGGGACGCCGACGAATGGGCGGGCGCGAGGGGCGGGGAGCGGAACAGCGAACAGAACACAGATAACAGCTGACAGAATCTGAAATCTGTCAGCTGTTATCTGTTCGCTGTTACCTGTTACCCGTCGCCTGTCAGCCGTCACCTGTCAGCCGTCGAGGGTCACCCCTCCGCGCGGTCCCGCAGTCGCGGCAACGGCACCGCGAGCAGCGCCGCAAGCAGGGCGATCCGCGGTGCGAGCTGGTCCAGCTTGATGTACTCGTGCCGGGCGTGGGCGCCAGCACCGACCGCGCCGAAACCGTCCAGCGTCGGCAGTCCGCGCGAGCCGGGCAGGTTGGTGTCCCCGGCACCACCGGCCGGGGCGCCGTCGATCTGCTGCCCGAGCACCGCGGCGAGCGAACGCACATGCCTGAGCAGCGGGTTGCCGGTGCGCTCGGGCCAGGCCGGCCGACTGGACAGCACCTCCGTCCGCACCCGCGCTCCCGGCCGCAACGCGGTCAGCCGGGCGAGGTTGTCGAGCGTGCGGCGCTGCGCCTCGGTGGTGGAGAAGCGCAGGCCGAGCTCCGCCTCGGCCCGTCCGGCGACCACGTTCGCCCGCGAACCCCCGCTGATCCGACCGGTGTTGAGCTCCGTACCGGGCTGGCCCGCGAGGCCGCGGACGAGTACCAGCTGGTCGACCAGCTCATCCACCGCCGACACCCCGTCGTGGGCGTCGTTGCCCGCGTGCGCCTCCCGGCCGGTAACCGTCAGCCGCACCCGGGTACTGCCGCGCCGCGCGGTCTTCAACCGCCCGTCGGGATGCGGCGGTTCCAGGCCCAGGACGGCTGCCGCGCCCCGGAGTTGGCGCTCGACCAGGCCCCGCCCGTCCGGACTGCCGACCTCCTCGTCGGACACCACGACCAGCCGTACGGTGCGGTGCGGCCGCTGCCCCAGGTCGGCGAGCAGCGCCAAGGCGCCCTCCAGGACGGCGAGTCCGCCCTTCATGTCGACGACGCCGGGCCCGGTGAGCCGACCGTCCTGCTCGGTCACCGGCCAGTCGGCCAGGGTTCCGGCGGGCCAGACGGTGTCGTGGTGCCCCACGATCAGCAGGTGGGGCAGGGTCTCGTCCCGTCCCTCCCACTCCAGCACCAGGTGGTCACCGGCCGGCCCGGGTTCGCGGCGGGCGGTTGCCCCGGTGGCCCGGAATCCGGACTCCAACTCCTCGGCGAGCGCGTCGAGTCGGGGCGCGTCACCACTCGGCGATTCGATCCGGGCCAGGTCCGCGCACCGCCGCCGGACGGCGCCGGCGAGGGTTCGGGCCCGGGTGCTGAGTGCCTGCGGCAGTCCGGGCAGCGCCGCGGTGATGCTCGTCGCAGTGGCACCGGCAGTGGTGCCGGCAGTGGTGCCGGCAGCGGCGGATCCGACCGCCGCGGCACCGGACTTCGCTGCCGCACCGGACTTCGCCGTGGCACCGAGCTTCACCGCGGCCACCGACTTGGCCGTGACAGCGGGCTTGGCCGTGACACCGGACTTGGCCGTGACACCAGTCGCGGACGTGGCGGCCGGGGGGCTCTCGACGGCAGAGCCCACCACGGCGGAGCCCATGGTGGAACCGATGGTGGACGAACCGGCCTTGACGGAGCCGCCCCGGGCGACCAGGGCCTCACCGTCGGCCGCGGCGGGAACGGTCACGGGTACGCGGTCGGGTTCCGCGGCGCTGCCCGGTGCGGCCGGCGACCCGACGATCTGGGGACTCAACGCTCGCCTCCGCGGCCGCAGCCGATATTCAGCGGCCGCACCGGCCGACCGCTCCCGCCCGGGTGCCAGGCCCGGCCGGACCGCACCGGTCGGCCGGGGGGTCGGACGGCCCGTCGGAACGGCCCGTCTGGCCCAAGTGCGGTGGAACGGTTGGGCGGCGTGCTTGGCATCTGCGTCCTCCTCGCTCGATCCGGTGGCCCCGGTTCCGCCCGGAGCCCCGTGGACGGCGGCTTCCTGGTGGCGGGCGCAAGGGCCGGACCGCCGCAGGGAAGCCGAGATGTGAGCCTAGAAGAACCGTTCGGTTTCCTGCGAGGTGGCCCTGCTCCCAGCGTGCCGGTACGGGCCCCGGTGCCGGGCACCCGTCGGCGGAAGCGGCGGGCGCTCGGCGGGCGGGCCCGGATCGACGCGCGGGCGCGGTCGCCGGATCACGCCCATCTCCACCATGGACCCGCCGCCCGGGTTCGGCAGCGCAAACGGCCAAGGCACGGCATTTCCACGCCGGATGGGTGACAACGGCTCAGCGGGCGGTACCAACCGGAGGCACGCGACGGCTCAGGGAAGCCCGTGGCGAAGCCCGGACCGACGCCCGGGGAACATCCGCGTGAACACCGTCCGACGCTGCGCCCCGCCCTGCCCTCCCGAGCGCCCACGGTCAGGCGCCGTCCCCGACGAGCCCCGCATCCCGTGCGAGCAGCGCCGCCTGGACCCGGTTGGCCACGTCGAGCGCGGTCAGGATCCGGCTGACGTGCGCCTTGACGGTGCTCTCCCGCATCCCCAGCACACCCGCGATCTCGGCGTTGGACAGCCCGTCGGCGAGCTCCCGCAGCACGTCGGTCTCGCGCGGGGTGAGCCCGGCGATCCGGCCCCGGGCGGCGACGGAGCGCGGCGCGCCGACCCGGTGGTACCGGTCGATCAGCCGTCGCGCGGCGGCGGGGTGCAGCATCCCCTGGCCGGCGGCGACCACGTGGACGGCGCGGGCGATCTCGGCGGGCGGGGTGTCCTTGAGCAGGAAGCCGTCCGCCCCGGCGGCGAGCGCCTGGTACACGTACTCGTCCAGGTCGAAGGTGGTGAGCGCGATGACCCTTGGGGCGTCGGGGAGTTGGCGCAGTCGCCGGGTCGCGGCGATCCCGTCGAGCCGGGGCATCCGGATGTCCATCAGCGCGACGTCGATCCGGCGGCCGCGAGCGAGCTCGACGGCCTGCAGCCCGTCGGCCGCCTCGGCGACCACGGTCAGGGCCGGGTCCTGGGCTAGGAGGTCGACCAGTCCGAGGCGCACCAGCGCGTCGTCGTCGACCACCATCGTGCGGATCATGCGGTGTCCTTCGACTTCGGGGGCTTCTTCCAGGACGGGCACCTCGGCGACGGGACCTCCGCCGGGGCCGCGGACTCCGCCGGGGGCGCGGACTTCGGGGACGGCGCGGACTGCCCCGGCCGGTCCGGCGCGGGCAACCGGGCGGAGAGCCGGAAGCCGCCGGCACCGTCCGGCCCGGCGTCCAGGTGGCCGCCGAGCGCGCCGACCCGTTCGCCGAGGCCCACCAGCCCGTACCCGCCGCCGGCGACCGGCCCGTTCGGCATGGACCCTCCCGGGCCGTTGCGGACCTCGACGGTGGTCGCCGGTGCCCCGTAGCCGACCCGGACGGTGACGGGCGCCGCGTGAGCGTGTTTGCGGGCGTTGGTCAGCGCCTCCTGGACCACCCGGTGCACGGCGAGCCGGTGGGTGGTGGGCACGGCCTCCGGGTCTCCCGCCAGGGCGAGTTCGACCTGCTGCCCGGCCTGGTTCGCCTCGTCGATCAGGTCGGTGAGGTCGCGCAAGGCGGGCGCCGGGACGGCTGGCGGAACCGGCGGCGCCTCGAACCGCGACCCGGACCGCGCCCCGGACGGTGACCCGGACGGTACGGGCGCGGCGGCCTCGGCGGCGGACCGCTCCGGCGGGTCGGCGCGCAGGGCGCCCAGGACGTCGCGCAGGTCGTCGAGCGAGCGGGCGGCGGTGGTGCGCAGGAGTTCGAGGCGGTGGGTGAGCCGGTCCGGGTCGGCGGCGACGGTACCGGCCCGGGCCTGGTCGCGCAGCACTCCGGCGTGCAGCACCAGCAGGCTCAGCCGGTGGGCCAGCACGTCGTGCATCTCCCGGGCGATCCGGGCGCGTTCGGCGGACCGGGCCTGCTCGGCTCGCAACTCCCGCTCCCGTCGCAGGGTTTCGACCTGGGCGTGCAGCGCCCGGATCAGCACCCGGCGGCCGTGCAGCCACAGCCCGAAGGACAAGGTGGCCGCCTGGAGGAGGAGTTGGGAACCGGTCGTACCGGCCCAGCCGGCCAGCGAGTCCGCGGCGATCGCGCTGCCCACGGCGATCATCGCGCCGCCGACCGCCGCCGGACCGACCCGGCCGAGGGAGGCCAGGTAGTAGACGCTGATCAAGCCGGGGAAAGCCCGGTTGAGCAGACCGCCGGTGAGCACCGGCAGGACGGCCGAGGCGATGGGGTGACGACGGGCGAGCAACAGCGAGAGCACGGCGAGCGCGGCCACCCCCGCCCGGGGCAGGCGCAGCGGGCCGTCGACGTGCAGCCACTGGAAGACGCCCTCCTCGACGGCGAGGCCGAGGATGCCGAGCAGCAACAGGCTGTCGGTCCAGGGCCGGTGGTCCGGGCCGTACCAACCGAGCAGGCCTGTGCGCATGGAGCTCCTCCCGCCCGGTCCCGTCCGCCCGCTCGATGCTACGGGCGGACGGCGGCGCGCCACCCCCTCCTCCCGGACGTCGGCACCCTCGACTTTCGTCGGGGGCCGGCGCCGCTCACCGGCCGATCCGCGGCGCTCCCGCGCTCCCTAGCGTCGTCTGCATGACGACCGAACAGCTCCACCAGGCCCCCGATTCCCCTTCACCGCACCGCAGTTCGCCCGACACCCACGACCAGAACCTCGCGCACGTCCAGCACGGAACGCACAGCACGCACGGTTCTCCGCACGGCGGGGACCACCTGCTGTTCCTCGCCGAGGCCCTGCGCACCTTCCACGACACCGGCGCGCTGGCGCCGAGCGGGCCCGCACTGGTGAACGCCCTGGTGGTACCGGCCACCAGCCGCCCGAACCGGCCGATCTCGGTGCTGGAGGTCGGCGCCGGCACGGGCGTGGTGACCCGTCGGCTGGCCCAGGTGCTGCGCCCCGGCGACCGGCTGCACGTGGTCGAGGCGAACCCCCGGTTCGCCGACCGGCTGCGGGAGGACCCGGTCCTGGCCGCGCGCCGGCCGGGGGTGGGGCTGCGGCTGTCGACCTGTCGGGTGGAGGAGCTCCCGGAGGCATCCGCCCCGGCGAGGCCCGAGAACGGGGGCGGCGCCGAAACCGGACCCGAATCCGAAACCGGGACCGGGACCGGGACCGGGACCGGACCCGGGACCGGGGTCGCACCCGATCTCGCGGGCGAGCGGTACGACGTGATCGTGTCCGGACTGCCGTTCACCAACTTCGAGCCGGCCCTGGTCCGGCGCATCCTCGACCTCTACCTGCGCCTACTGGCCCCGGGTGGCGAGCTGACCTACTTCGGGTACCTCGGCACCACGACGGCCCGCACCCTCACCTCGGGCCCCCGTCGGGGTGCCCGTCACCGGGCGGTGGTGCGGCTGCTGCGGCGCTTCGAGGCGACGTACGGGCTGGGCGAGCGCACGGTGTGGCGCAATCTGCCGCCCGCCCGGGCCCACCTGCTGCGCTCGCCGGGGCCGTACTCCTAGCGGAGTATCGCTACGAACAAATGACAAAAGACAGCGAACAGATTTTGAAATCTGTTCGCTGTCGTGCCATAGTGAGATCCGGGTCACACTGCCCTCGCCGTCCGGCGCCGCACTCGCCCCTGGAGCCCCCATGGCCTCGACCACCCGCCCCGCCCAGCGCCCGCTCGGCACCTCCGGCCCCGTCACCTCCGCGCTCGGCCTCGGCTGCATGGGCATGTCCGACCTCTACGGCCCGGCCGACGAGGCCGAGAGCATCGCCACCATCCACGCCGCCCTGGACGCCGGGATCACCCTCCTCGACACCGGTGACTTCTACGGCATGGGCCACAACGAGCTGCTGATCCACGAAGCCCTGCGCAGCCGCGACCGCGACCGCGTCCAGATCAGCGTGAAGTTCGGCGCCCAGCGCGGCCCCGACGGCCAGTGGCTCGGCTACGACACCAGCCCGGCCGCCACCAAGACCGCGCTGACGTACACCCTGCGCCGACTGCGCACCGACCACATCGACGTCTACCGCCCCGCCCGGCTCGACCCGAAGGTCCCGATCGAGGAGACCGTCGGCGCCATCGCGGACCTGGTGAAGGGCGGCTACGTCCGCCACATCGGCCTGTCCGAGGTCGGCGCCGACACCCTGCGCCGCGCCGCCGCCGTCCACCCGATCAGCGACCTGCAGATCGAGTACTCGCTGCTCAGCCGCTCCATCGAGGCGGCCGTCCTGCCCACCGCCCGCGAGCTCGGCATCGGCATCACCGCGTACGGCGTGCTCTCCCGCGGCCTGCTCAGCGGCCACTGGAACCCGGACCGCTCGCTCGCCGACACCGACTTCCGCACGAACAGTCCCCGCTTCCAGGGCGACAACCTGGCCCACAACCTGGCCCTGGTCGAGGCGCTGCGCGCGGTCGCCGACAGCAAGGGCGCCAGCGTTGCCCAGATCGCCATCGCCTGGGTGGCCTCGCGCGGCGAGGACGTCGTCACGCTGGTCGGCGCCCGCCGCCGCGACCGGCTGGCCGAGGCGCTCGGCTCGCTGGACGTCACCCTCACCCCGGCCGACCTGGCCGCCATCGAGGCCGCCGTCCCCGCCGGGGCCGCCGCCGGGGACCGGTACGCTGCCGCGCAGATGGCGCGCCTGGACAGCGAGCGCTGACCGAGCCCGCACTGACCAGTGAGAACCCTCCGCACCACCCGACCGCACGACCCTAAGGACGGCCCCGTGACCACGGACACCGCACTCACCGCCGAGCAGATCCTGATCGCGGCGGAGGAAGCCCTCCGGCGGTTCGGCCCGGCCAAGGCCACCGTCGTGGACGTCGCCCGGGAACTCGGCGTCAGCCACAGCAGCGTCTACCGCCACTTCCCCAGCAAGGCGGCGCTGCGGGAGGCGGTCACCCAGCGCTGGCTGAACCAGGCGCACTACGACCTGGAGATGGTCGCGAGCGACACCGGCGGCGCCGTCGAGCGCCTCCAGCGCTGGCTGACCACGCTGTTCGAG
Organism: Kitasatospora sp. NPDC029367; assembly: GCF_055569135.1. Classification (NCBI taxonomy): domain Bacteria; kingdom Bacillati; phylum Actinomycetota; class Actinomycetes; order Kitasatosporales; family Streptomycetaceae; genus Kitasatospora; species Kitasatospora sp. NPDC029367. The sequence continues at coordinate 157,354 of NZ_JBVHYH010000001.1, read as the reverse complement.
GCCAAGCGGAAGAAGGCGCTGGACGACCCGGAGCTGTTCGCCACGTACCTGGTGCTGGCCGAGGAGAACAGCACGGTCGTCGACGCGCACGTCGAGACCCTGGTCAAGCAGATCGCCCAGATCGTGCACGACGGCATGGACGCCAAGGAGTTCCAGCTCGCCCACGTCCCCTCCACCGCCCGCGCGGTCTTCGACGCCACTGCCCCGTTCCACAACCCGGTCTTCGCCCACACCTGGTCCGAGCCGACCGCGGACGAGCGCTTCGCTGCGGTCTGGAAGCTCGTGCTCGGCGGCTTGAAGGGCAAGCCCACCAAGCCGGTCCCCGAGCCGGCGGCGTCCTGAGCGGAAACGCGCCCTGATGCGGAGCGCGCCCTGACCGGAGTACGTCCTGAGCGGAGCGCGCCCTGAGCGGAGCGCGTCCCGAGCAGAACGCGCCCCGCACGGGGCGGTGAGGCGTCGGCGGCCGGAGCGAAATCCGGTCGTCGGCGCCTCACCCTTTCCGGCAGACTGTCGCACCAGTTGATCTCACTCGGAGGATGACATGCGTGCGGCCGGTCCGGTCCTGGACAGTCTGCGGGGGCTCGCGCTCGGCGACGCCTTCGGCGACCGGTGGTTCTCCGTCCCGGTGGACGAGGCACCCGCCGCTCTGGCGGCCCGCCTGGTCCGCCCGGCGCCCTGGCACTGGACCGACGACACGGCGATGGCCCTGGTCCTGGTGCGCCACCTCACCGCCCACGGCGAGGTCCGGCAGGACGCGCTGGCCGCCGAGTTCGCGGCCGAGTACGCCCGCGAGTACCAGCGCAAGTACGGCCCGTCGATGCACCGGGTACTGCGCGGGATCGGCGCCGGCGGGCACTGGCGCGCCATCACCTCGGGCCAGTTCGAGGGCCAGGGCTCGTACGGGAACGGCGCCGCGATGCGGGTCGCGCCGCTGGGCGCCAGGTTCGCCGAGGACCTCGACGAGGTCGCCCGGCAGGCCGAACTCCAAGCGCTCACCACCCACTTCCACCCCGAGGCGGTCACGGGGGCGGTGGCGGTGGCACTCGCCGCGGCGCTCGCCGTCCGCAGCCGGGGCCGCCGGGCGCCGGGCCGGACCGAGCTGCTCACCGAGGTCGCCGACCGGCTGCCGGAGAGCGACGTCCGCTCCGGCCTGCGGATCGCCGCCCGGCTGCCGGAGCACACCAGCGTCCGGCACGCCGCCAACGTCCTGGGCTCGGGGCTGATGATCTCCGCGCCGGACACCGTCCCGTTCGCCCTCTGGTCCGCCGCCGGGCACCTGGACTCGCTGCCCGACGCGATCTGGCACACCCTGGAGGGCTGGGGCGACATGGACACCACCTGCGCCATCGCCGCCGGCGTGGTGGCCGCCCGCACCGGACTCGCGGGCGTACCGGCCGACTGGCTCGCGGCCTGCGAGGAGCTACCGGACCGGGCCACCGACCGGTGACCGGCGCCCGACGGTCAACGCCCGGCAGTCAGCGCCGGGCAGTCAGCGCCCGGCGAGGAAGCGGAGCACCCGGTAGGCGAGGAGCAGGACCATCGCGCCGCCGATCGCCGACACCCAGGTCGTGACGTCGAGCAGGCCCACCCGCACCGTCCCGTGCATCCAGTGCAGGACGATCCAGGTGCCGATGTAGGAGCCGGCGATCCCGATCAGGGTGCTGCCGATCAGGCCGCGTTCCCGCCTCGACATCGCCATCCTGGCCAGCGTCCCCGACACCAGGCCCAGCACGATCCACTCCAGCCAGCTCATCCACCGCCCCTTGCGTCATCGGTGCAACTCGCGCCGCCGCCGAGCTCGCCCGTCAGCGGCGCGAGTTGCCGAACAGCAGTCGGTAGAGGATCAGCAGCACCAACGCGCCGCCGATCGCCGACACCCAGGTCGGCCCGTCGAAGAAGCGTGCCGTGATCGACCGGTGCAGGAAGTGCGACGCGATCCAGCCGCCGACGAAGGAGCCAGCGATCCCGATCAGAGTGGTGACGATCAGACCGCCCGGGTCCCTCCCGGGCAGCAGCAGCTTGGCCAGGGCTCCGGCCACCAGGCCCAGCACGATCCACGCGATGACGCTCATCCGAACCCGTCCCTCCCGTCCGTGGCGCGACGGCCCCGTTCCGCGCGCTCTGCCGCTGAGGACGCCGACCCCCGCCGCCGCGGTTCCGGCCGACCCCGACGGGCGGCGGGATCCGGCCACCCGGAGCCGACCGGTCCGCGCGTGGCGTCCTTCCGGCCGGCCGTACCCGCCGAAATACTGCGGCCATGCGCATCCTGATCGCCACCGCCGGCTCCCGGGGCGACGTCGCACCCTTCACCGGGCTCGGCGTCCGTCTGCGGGCGGCCGGACACCAGGTGGCCGTCGCCACCCACGCCACCTTCGCCGACTCGGTACGGGCCGCCGGACTGGAGTTCCGTCCGTTGCCCGTCGACCCGCGGGCCGAACTCGCCTCCGCCGAGGGCCGGCGACTGCTGCGGGCCGGCAGCGGGCCCGGCGTCGTCCTGCAACTCCTGCGCCTGGGGCGGAGGTTCATGCCCGCCCTCGGCGACGGCATCGCGGACGCGACGGCGCTCGGCACCGACCTGCTGCTCACCACCAGCACCACCAGTGCGCTCGGCCAGGTCGCGGCCGAGGCGGCCGGCATCCCCACCATCGGGCTGTACCTCCAACCCCTCTCCCCCACCCGCGAGTTCGCCCCGGCCGTGACCGGCGCACGCTCGCTCGGACGGGCCGGCAACCTGCTCGCCGGTCACGCCGTCCAGGCGGCCACCGACCAGCTGTTCGTCCCGGCCGTCCGCGGGCTGCGCCGCCGGCTCGGACTGGCGCCGATGGGCATCGCCCGGGCCCGGCGGGACCACCCCGTCCTGCACGGCTTCTCGCCGCGGGTCGTCCCCCGCCCGACGGACTGGCACCCCCGACTGGACGTGGCCGGGTACTGGTGGCCCGCCGGGCACGCGGACTGGCAGCCGCCGCAGCGGCTGCTCGACTTCCTGGCCGCCGGACCGCCCCCGGTCTTCGTCGGCTTCGGCAGCCTGGTCGTACCCGATCCCGAACGGCTCACCGCGACCGTCATCGCCGCCGCCCGCACCGCCCGGGTCCGCCTCCTCCTGCAGTCCGGCTGGAGCGGCCTGGCCGCCGAGGACTCGGAGACCGTACTGACCATCGGCGACACCCCGCACGACTGGCTGTTCCCGCGCACCGCGGCCGTCGTCCACCACGCGGGCGCGGGCACCACGGCGGCCACCCTGCGCTCCGGCACCCCAGCCGTCCCGGTGCCCGCCCAACTGGACGCCCCCTTCTGGTCCGCGCGGCTGACCGCGCTCGGCGTCTCGCCCGGCCCGGTACCCCTGCGCGCCCTGACCGCCGCCCACCTCGCCACCTCCATCCGCCAGGCCCTGGACGACCCCCACTACCGGACCCGCGCCCGGTCCGTCGCAGCCGCCCTCGCCACCGAGGACGGCGCCGCCAAGGTCCTGGCCGCGGTGGAGGCGACGGGTGACAGATGACGGATAACAGATGTCAGCGAACAGGTTTCAGCGAACAGATTTCAAAATCTGTTCGCTGAAACCTGTTATCTGTTCGCTGTCATCTGTTACCCGTCAGTCGTCCCCCGCCCGCTGCTCCCCGCCTCTCTCTCCTCTCCCCGCCCCGCGCTCAGCACCAGGTACACCACCGCCGACGACGCGAGCCCCACCGCCCACCCGTAGTCCGCCAACGGCTGGAGGAACGGCACCAACCCGTCCACCGGGAACGGTCCCTGCTTCACTCCGTGCGCGTCCACCGTCGAGTACGACCCCCCGACCGCCAGCAGACCGCCGACCAGCAGTGCGGCGACGGCCCGCCAGTTCCATCCGCCCGTGTACCAGTAGGCGCCGAACGGCCGGTAGAGCTCGGCGAGTTGCAGCCGGGTGCGGCGCAGCAGCCAGTAGTCGGCGATCAGCACCCCGGCGACCGTCCCGAGCAGGCCGCCGACCACGCCCAGCCAGACGTAGATGTAGACGTGCGGGTCGGCGGTCAGCCGCCACGGGAAAATGGCGATCCCGACCACGCCGGTGATCAGCGCCCCGGTGCGGAAGTTGATGAACCGGGGCACCAGGTTGGCCAGGTCGTAAGCCGGGGAGACGACGTTGGCGGCGACGTTCACCGACAGCGTCGCGATCAGGACGGTCAGCAGCGCGAACAGGAGCGCCACCGGACTCTCCATCTTCGCGGCGAGCTTGATCGGGTCCCACACCGGCTCGCCGTACACCGCCGCGGAGCCCGAGGTGACCAGCACCGACAGCAGCGCGAAGAGCGTCATCGTCGTCGGCAGGCCGAGGGCCTGGCCGCGGATCTGGGCCCGCTGGCTGCCGCCGAAGCGGGTGAAGTCGGGGATGTTGAGCGCCAGCGTGGACCAGAAGCCGATCATCCCCATCAGTGACGGGAAGAAGACCTTCCAGAACCCGCCGCCCCAGCCCAGTTTCGACGGCTGGTCGAGCAGCGGGCCGAGCCCGCCGGCCTTGACGCCGATCCAGACCAGCAGGGCGAGCGCGCCGACGATGACGAACGGCGCCGCCCAGTTCTCGAAGCGCCGCAGCGCCTCCATCCCCCGGGCGATGATGACCATCTCGACCAGCCAGAACAGCAGGAAGGAGGCCCACTGCGTCCACGGGTAGCCGCCGAACTCCGGTGCGGTCCGCCAGGATTCACCGAGAAGCCGACCCGCCAGCAGGAAGATCCCCTCGCCCCCGATCCAGGTCTGGATGCCGAACCAGGCGCAGGCCACCGCCGCCCGGATGAGCGCGGGCAGGTTGGCGCCGCGCAGCCCGAACGAGGCCCGCGCGAACACCGGGAAGGGAATGCCGTACTTCGTCCCGGCGTGCCCGGTGAGGAGCATCGGTGCGAGCACGATCAGGTTGGCGAGCGCGATGGTCAGCACCGCCTGCTTCCAGTCCATCCCGAGCGCGACCAGGCCCGAAGCCAGGGTCCAGGAGGGGATGTTGTGGGCCATGCCGACCCAGAGCGCGAGGAAGTTGTAGGTGGTCCAGGTACGCCGCCGCACCGGGACCGGCCGGAGGTCGTCACTGGTGAAACCGTTGGGGGGCAACACCCCTTCGACCGAGTCGAGTTCGACCCGGCCGTCGGAGTGCTGCCACTGTCCGCCACCGCCGGTCGCGATGTCGGCCATGGGCAACTCCCTTCTGCCACATGCTGGTTCCGGAGATCATGGATTCAGGGACCGCGACACCAGGAACCACGGGTTCAGAGGTGCGGGATGACGTCCGCCCCGTAGGCGTCGATGGTGGCCTCGACCGCGTCGTGCATGGCGTAGACGGCGAACTGGTCGACGCCGAGCGAGCGGAGTTCGGCGAGCCGGGCTCGCTGGGCCTCGACCGGTCCGATCAGGCAGAAGCGGTCGACGATCGCGTCCGGCACGAAGGCGGTGTCGGGGTTCCCGGCCCGGCCGTGGTGGCTGTAGTCGTAGCCCTGGCGGTCCTTGATGTACTCGGTGAGGGCGTCGGGCACCAGGTCGGAGTGTTCGCCGTAGTGGCTGACCAGGTCGGCGACGTGGTTGCCGACCATCCCGCCGAACCACCGGCACTGCTCACGGGCGTGGGCGAGCGCGGCGGGCGAGTCGTCGGCGGTGACGTACGCGGGCGCCGCAACGCAGATGGTGACGTCGGCCGGGTCCCGTCCCGCCTCGACGGCGGCCGCCCGGACGGCCTTGATCATGTACTCCGTGAGGTAGGGGTCCGCCAACTGGAGGATGAAGCCGTTGGCCTGACGTCCGGTCAGCGCGAGCGCCTTGGGCCCGTAAGCGCCCATCCAGATCGGCAGGGAGGCGCCGGGGCCGACCCACGGCAGGTGCATCTCGGTGCCGTCCACCTCGACGGTGCGCCCCTCGGCCAACTCCTTGATGGCGTGCATGGCTTGGGAGAGCCGGTCGAGGGTGGCGGGGCGACGGCCGGCAACCCGCATGGCGGAGTCGCCGCGGCCGATGCCGCACACCGTCCGGTTGCCGTACATGTCGTTGAGGGTGGCGAACAGGGAGGCGGTGACCTCCCAGGTGCGGGTGGAGGGGTTGGTGACCATCGGGCCGACGGTGAGGCGCTCGGTCTCGGCCAGGATGCGGCTGTAGATCACGAAGGGCTCCTGCCACAGCACGCAGGAGTCGAAGGTCCAGCCGTGGCTGAACCCGGCCTGTTCGGCGCGGATCATCCGGTCGATGAGCAGGCGGGCCGGCGGGTCGGTCTGCAGGACGAGGCCGATGTCCATGGGGTGCTCCGGGAGGGGTGGGAGGGCGGCCCAGGGCCGACGCGCTCGGCGCGGCCCCGGGCGACGAAGGAAGGACGGAGGTAAGTCAACGGGAGGGCGGAGGAAGGACGGAGGGAGGGAAGGCGGAGGGGAGACGAAGCGGATCAGGTCAGGTACTGGCAGGTGTCCCGGCGCAGGAAGGTGCCGTGTCCGGCCCGGCCGAGCCAGCGGCCGTCGTCCAGCACCACGGTGCCGCGCGAGAGCACCGTCCGGGCCCGGCCGGTGAGCCGGCGGCCCTCGTAGGCCGAGTAGTCCACGTTCATGTGGTGGGTGGCGGCGGAGACGGTCTGCACGGCGGTGGGGTCGTAGACCACGAGGTCGGCGTCGGCACCGGGCGCGATGGTGCCCTTGCGCGGGTGCAGCCCGAACATCCGGGCCGGGGTGGTGCAGGCGATCTCGATCCAGCGGCGCCGGCTGATCCGCCCGTCCACCACGGCCTGGTGCAGGAGGTCCATCCGGTTCTCCACGCCCGGGAGGCCGTTGGGGATCTTCGAGAAGTCACCGCGGCCGAGTTCCTTCTGCCCGACGTAGCAGAACGGGCAGTGGTCGGTGGAGACCACCTGGAGGTCGTTGGTACGCAGTCCGCGCCAGAGCGCCTCCTGGTGCTCGCGCGGCCGCAGCGGCGTGCTGCACACGTACTTGGCGCCCTCGAAGCCGTCGGCGCCCTCCTCGGCGAGGTTGTCGGTGGAGAGGAAGAGGTACTGGGGGCAGGTCTCGCCGAAGACGGGGAGCCCGGCGTCGCGGGCCCGGGCGAGTTCGTCGAGCGCCGAGGCGGCGGAGACGTGCACCACGTAGAGCGGGCTGCCGGCGACCTGGGCGAGCTTGATCGCCCGGTGGGTGGCCTCGGCCTCCAGGAGTTCGCGCCGGACCTCGCCGTGGTAGCGGGGGGCGGTGTGCCCGGCGGCGAGGGCCTGTTCGACCAGGACGTCGATGGCGATGCCGTTCTCGGCGTGCATCATGATCAGCCCGCCGTTGGCCGCGCCGCGCTGCATGGCGCGCAGGATGCGGCCGTCGTCGCTGTAGAAGACGCCGGGGTAGGCCATGAAGAGCTTGAAGGAGGTGGACTCGCCGGAGTCGACCAGCGCGTCCATCTCCTTGAGGACGGCGTCGTTGACGTCCGAGACGATGGTGTGGAAGGCGTAGTCGATCGCGCAGTTGCCCTCGGCCTTGGCGTGCCAGGCGTCCAGGCCCTCCCGCAGCGCCCCGCCGACGGGCTGGACGGCGAAGTCGACGATGGTGGTGGTGCCGCCCCAGGCGGCGGCGCGGGTGCCGGTCTCGAAGGTGTCGGAGGCGGCGGTGCCGCCGAACGGCAGCTCCATGTGGGTGTGGGCGTCGACGCCGCCCGGGATGACGTAGTGGCCGGTGGCGTCGATGACGGTGTCGGCGCTCCAGGCCTCGGCGGCGGCGCTGCCGGTGACGGCCAGGGCGGCGACGCGCTCGCCCTCGATCAGGACGTCGGCATGGAGTTCGTCGGTGGCGGTGATGACGAGGCCGCCGCGGACGACGGTGCGCTGCTGCGGGTCACGGGTGCTCATCGCGGTGCTCCTCAGGCCTCGGCGAGCGGTCCGTAGGCGTCGGGCCGGCGGTCGCGGTAGAACGCCCACTGCTGGCGGACCTGTTCGATCAGGCCGAGGTCGAGGTCGCGGACCACCAGCTCCTCCTCCTTGTCGGAGGCGACGTCGCCGACGAACTGGCCGCGCGGGTCGACGAAGTAGGAGGTGCCGTAGAAGTCGTTGTCGCCGTACTCCTCGGTGCCGACCCGGTTGATGGCGGCGACGAAGTACTCGTTGGCGACGGCGGCGGCGGGCTGTTCGAGCTGCCAGAGGTAGGCGGACAGGCCGCGGCTGGTGGCGGAGGGGTTGTAGACGATCTGCGCGCCGGCCAGGCCCAGGGCGCGCCAGCCCTCGGGGAAGTGCCGGTCGTAGCAGATGTAGACGCCGACCTTGCCGACGGCGGTGTCGAAGACGGGCCAGCCGAGGTTGCCGGGCTTGAAGTAGTACTTCTCCCAGAAGCCCTTGACCTGCGGGATGTGGTGCTTGCGGTACTTGCCGAGGTAGCTGCCGTCCGCGTCGATCACCGCGGCGGTGTTGTAGTAGACGCCGGTCTGCTCCTCCTCGTAGACCGGTACGACGATCACCATGCCCAGTTCGCGGGCGAGGTCCTGCATCCGGCGCACGGTCGGCCCGTCCGGGACGGCCTCGGCCCAGCGGTAGTGCTCGGGTTCCTGGACCTGACAGAAGTACGGGGAGTTGAACACCTCCTGGAAGCCGATGATCTTCGCGCCCTGGGCGGCGGCCTCGCGGGCGTACCGCTCGTGGAGCGCGATCATGCTCTCCTGGTCGCCGGTCCAGCGGGTCTGGACGAGCGCGGCACGGACGATCTGCGACATGGGTACCTCCGCAACTCCGCGTCCCGGCCGTGCGGTCGGGCCCGCGGTCTGAGGGTTGACGGGGCGGGTTTCGCCTGCGGCTCCGCTCGGGGGCCGCGGGGTTCTACGGAAGGGTCTACGTGCGTAGAAAGCGATCTGTAGACGGTAGGCCGGGCTTTGGTCGCCTGACAATACGTCGGCAGTAACGCCTATGGGGCGATCTTGTTACGCGGACACGCGGGTGGCCCTGGGTGGGATGAAATGCTCATCTACCCCATTGGTGGCCTCCTTACTCATTCGAGTGAAAGCGGGCACCGGGGGTGCGGAATCGGCCACGGCAGGGTAAAACGCGCCTTGACGGTGCGACGGATCGTCATCCGCCGCACGTTCGGGGCGACTTCGGTGATCGTGCGCTGATCATGCGCTGATCATCCGGGGTCGGATGCGGCGATCAAACACGGGGATCGGCCGCGGCGATCGACGGTCGGCAGGGGGCCGAACGGGGGGTGGTACTGATGACGGCGACGGACGAGCGCGCGGAGCGCACGGCGGGTGCGTCGGCGCCGACGGGGCGGCCGCCCGCCCTACCCGCCTGGGCGGGCCTGCTGCTCGCCCCCGGAGCCCTGCTGCCGCTCGCCGGCGGCCTCCTCCTCGCCCCCGGGCGGGTGCCGCGGGCCGGGCTGACGGCCCTGCGCCTGGCCGGCTCCCGGGCGGCCGCCGAGGCGGTGGTCGGCGGGAGCTCCGGGGCGTACCGGGCCGCCCTGGGCAGCGAGCCCTGGCTGATCGCCGGCTACGGGCTGACGCTGACGGCTGCGGCCCTGCTGGGCGGGTACGTGCTCGGCTGGCGCCACCGGCTCGGGCCGGCCCTGGTGGTCGGGGTCGCCGGGCTGCTCGCCGCCGGCTGCGACCTCGCCGCGAACGTCCTGCTGCGCCTGGGGCTCGACCACGCCGACTCCGACACTCCCTTCGTGGTGGCGGCGGCGCTCACCACCGTCAGCCGGCTGCTACTCCTGCCCGCCGGGGTGACGGCCGCGGCCCTGCTCGCGGTGACGGCCGCCAGGGCCGCTCGCGGGCTGCGCGCCACGGCGGTGAAACCGGGTGACGACGCCGACCCGGACCGCCCGGCGCTGATACCGCCCTGGCCCGTCCTCACCCGGCACGGCCACCCGCTGCACGGGCCCCGGCACGGGCTCCGACACGGGCTCCGACACGGGCTCCGGCCCGAACCACCGCCCGAACCGCAGCACGAGCCACCGCGCGAGTCACCCCACGAGTCGCCGCACGACTCCCGGCCCGGCCCCCGGCGGCCGGAGGCAGCGACGCCCCCTGACGCTCCCGGCACCCACGCCCACTGGCGGGACGCCGGCCGGGTGCCGCCCGGCCGCGAGCCCGCCGAGCTGGGCTTCTGCGCCTCGGGCGGCGGTATCCGCTCGGCCTGCGTCACGCTCGGCGCACTCCAGGCCCTGCGCCCGTGGCTGAAACGGGCCCGCTACCTGGTCTCCGTCTCCGGCGGCGGGTACACCGTGGGCGCGCTGCAGCTCGCGCTCAGCGACTCCGCGCCCCGCAGCCCGGTGCGCGCCGTCTCGGGCCTGACGGCCGACACGGTGCTGGAGCCCGGCTCCCCGGAGGAGGACCACCTCCGCCGCCACAGCAAGTACATCGCCGACGGCACCGGCGAGTGGCTGGTCGCCCTCGGGACGCTGCTGCGCGGCGTGCTCTCGGCGCTCAGCCTGCTGCTGGCCGCTGTCCTGGTGCTCGGCCTCGGCCTCAGCCGCTTCTACCACGCCGTCCCGCTCGCCGACCTGGACGCACTGGCCGCCGTCGGCCTGCGCCACCCGGGCGCCGTGCCGGGCGGGTTGGAGTTCCGCGCCCCCGCGCTGGCCGCCCTCGGCGTGCTGCTGGGCGCGGCGGCCTGCTGCTGGCTGCTGTGGCTGCTCGCCTTCCCACCACTCGGCTGGCACGCGCTGCTGCCGCGCACGCTGCGCCGGCTCAACTACGCCGCGCTCGCGCTGGCCGGGCTGCTGGCCCTCGGGGTGCTGGCGGTGCCGGGCCTGGCCTGGGGTGCGGTCCGGCTCCAACAGGCGCTGGCGGCCGGCCCGCAACTGACCGGCGCGGGGCTCAGCCTGACCGTGGTGCTCAGCTACCTCGCCCTGCTGCTCGGCATACTCTGGCGCGACCGCCGGGCGATCGGCGGCGGCGTGCGCGCGGCCGCCGGGGCGCTGCGCGGCGCGGGCCGGCTCGGCGGCGGGCTGACCGCCAACCTCCCGCAGTACCTGGTGGTCTGGGCCGCCCTCAGCGCCCTGACGGCCGGCGCGCTGCTGGCCCTCGGCTGGGCGGTCGCCACCGGGTACGCCTGGCCGACGGCCGTCCAGGTGCTGCTGCCGCTGGTGCTCGGCGCGGTCGGGCTCAACCTCGACCAGACCTGGATGAGCCTGCACCCGTTCTACCGGCTGCGCCTGGCCTCGGCCTTCGCCGTCCGCCGCGTCACCGAGGGCAGCCGCTCGCTCGCCCGCCCGTACGACTTCCACCGGGAGCAGACCTGGCTGAGCCACTACGGCGCCCGCCACCCCGACTTCCCCCAGGTGATCTTCTCGGCGGCGGCCAACCTGTCCGGCAACTCCCGTACCCCGCCCGGCCGTCGGGCGGTCTCCTTCTCCCTCTCGTACGACTACGTGGGCGGCCCGGACATCGGCTACGCGCGCACCGACCTGCTGGAGCGGCGGACGCGTCGGCACATCGCCCGGGACCTCACCGTGCAGTCCGCGATGGCCGTCTCCGGCGCTGCCTTCTCCTCCGCGATGGGCCGCCAGTCCAAGGTCTACCAGGGCCTGTTCGCGGTCACCAACGCCCGGCTCGGGACGTGGCTGCCCAACCCGGCGGAGCTCGGCCCGGCCTGGTCCGGCACGCCCGACTGGCGTCGCGCCGGGCAGCCCGCCGTACGCCGGCTGCCCTACCAACTCCGCGAGCTGACCGGCCGGTTCCCGGCGGACGACCGCTTCCTGCTCACCACCGACGGCGGGCACTACGAGAACCTCGGGCTGGTCGAACTGCTGCGGCACCGGGTCCGGACGGCGGTGAGCATCGACGCCAGCGGGGACTCCGGCTACGCAGCCAACCTGGCCGCCGCGATCACCCTGGCCCGCGAGGAGCTCGGCATCGTCATCACCCTGCACCGGCCGGAGCTGCTGATCCCGGGCAGCGCCACCAGCGCCGACGGGGCCGGCACCGACGGCGGCACTCCCCTGCGCGGGCTGGCGGCCCAGCTCTCCGAACGGCTCTCGGCCCGGGGCGTGATCACCGGGGACGTCCACTACCCGGCCATCGACGGCGAGCCCGACTCCGAACGGCACGGCACACTGATCGTCCTCCAGGCGGTGCTGACCGCCGACATGCCGTACGAGCTACAGTCCTACGCGGTGGCCCACCCGGCCTTCCCGAACGACGGCACCAGCGACCAGTGGTTCGACCACCAGCAGTTCGACGCCTACCAGACGCTCGGCCGCTACCTGGGCGAGCAGGCCGGACCGGTGATCGAACGGGCGCTGTCCGCCGCTGCGGCCGCCGCCACCGCACCTGCGCCCGCACCCGCACCCGCACCCCCACCCGTGCCCGCGCAGCCGCGCGGTGGGCCGCCCGCAGCATCCGAGCCGCCCGCCGGGGACCGGACCGAGAGCTGAACAGAACGCTGAGCAGAGAGCTGAGCAGAGGGCTGAGCCGGCGCCCCTGGCCGGGGCGCCGCGTCTCCCGTCCACAAGGCGCAACAGGCGGCAACAAACGGGCGCCCCGGCTTGACTTCGTCCGACCGGCTCGGAAAAGATCCGGGGCATGGACTCCGGCACCACTCTGGTTTGCCGCCTGCACGTCGATCTGCGACGCCAGGCGAGTTCCATCTGTGCCTGTTGACCCTGTTCCATTTCGCCGGTTCCGCCCTGTGACCACTGCCAGGGCCCGCACCGCGCAGCCGTACCCGCAGTCCTGAAACCCGCCCGCCCGGCGGCACCGCACGTGCCGTGCCCGGCCGGGTGCGGGCCGCTCCGCCGGCCCGCGCCCGTCACCGCCACGTCGCAGCAGCCGCAACCACGGCCGCAACAGCCGCACCCCGCGGCGGCGCGGCCCCGCCGCCGGATCCGAGCGCCCCTCCCGACGTTCCCGCCGCACCCGAGGACGCCCCATGAGCCTGGACCTCGCAACCGAGAACCCGACCCGCAGCCCCGAGCTACCCGCAGCCACCGACCCCGCACGGCCTCCACTCAGCCCGAGCACCCTGCGGACCGTGGTCCGGGAGCTGGCCGAGCGGCCCGACCAGTGGATCCACCTGGTCCGGCTCTCCACCGAGGAGCGCTGGTACCAGCGGCTGGTCGCCGACGACGACCACGAAGTCTGGCTGATCAGCTGGCTGCCCGGCCAGTCGACCGGCTTCCACGACCACGGCGGCTCGCGCGGCGCGTTCACCGTCGCGCTCGGCGAGTTGGAGGAGCTGTCCCTCGGCGGCCCGGACCAGGGCCTGCTGATCCGCAGGGTCCCGGCCGGCACGGCCCGCGCCTTCGGCCCGGAGTACGTGCACGACGTGCGCAACACCGCCTCGGGCCCGGCCGTCACCCTGCACGCCTACTCGCCCCCGCTGAGCTCGATGGCGCACTACGACCTGCGGGCCGGCGGGCTCGTCCGCACCTCTGAGGAAGGACCGGAGCAATGGTGACCACGATCGACGACCTGGTGGAGCGGGCCCGCGAGGGCGTCCACCGCCCGCGCGCCCGGGAGGCGTACCAGGCCCAGCTGGACGGCGCGCTGCTGGTGGACATCCGTCCGGCGGCGCAGCGGGCCGCCGAGGGCGGGATCCCGGGCGCGCTGGTCATCGAGCGCAACGTGCTGGAGTGGCGGCTCGACCCCACGGGCAGTCACCGCATCCCCGAGGCCTCGGGCTACGACGTCGAGGTGATCGTGGTCTGCTCCGAGGGCTACGCCTCCAGCCTGGCCGCGGCCTCGCTGCGCGAGCTCGGGCTGCACCGGGCGACCGATCTCGACGGCGGTTTCGTCGGCTGGGCGGCGTCCGGGCTGCCGACCCGTCCGGGCGACTGAACCCTCGGGCCCGCGGGGTGCTCCCGGACTGCTGAGCCCGGGTCACCTCACGGGGCACCGGGCCGCCGGGCCGGGAGTCACGCCGCGTGCCGGGCGGTAAATCAGGGACAGGAGATGATGCAGGTCATAGTCTGATCAGAGTTTCCGCCGGTCCGAAGCTGGGCAGCCAGGCGGGCGGAAGAACGCCCGGGCGGTGCGACCGCCGCCAACCGAACGACCCGAAAGACCGACCGACACAGGCGCCGCCTCCCCGGGGCGCCCTGACGAGGAAACACTCCGTGATCAGATTCGAGGGCGCCGGCAAGCGCCACCCAGACGGCACCATCGCGGTCGAGGGACTGGACCTGGAAGTCCCGACCGGTCGGATAACCGTCCTGGTCGGGCCCTCCGGGTGCGGCAAGACCACCCTTCTGCGCATGGTCAACCGGATGGTCGAGCCCACCTCGGGCCGGGTGCTGCTGGACGGCACCGACATCGCCGAACTGGAACCCGCCAAGCTGCGCCGAGGCATCGGGTACGTGATCCAGCAGGCGGGGCTGTTCCCGCACCGCAAGGTGATCGACAACATCGCCACCGTCCCCTACCTGCTCGGCTGGGACCGCAAGAAGGCCCGGGCCCGGGCCGCCGAACTGCTGGAGCTGGTCGGCCTCGCCCCCGAGACCGCCAAGCGCTACCCGTTCCAGCTGTCCGGCGGCCAGCAGCAGCGGGTCGGCGTGGCCCGGGCGCTGGCCGCCGACCCGCCGGTGCTGCTGATGGACGAACCGTTCAGCGCCGTCGACCCGGTGGTGCGGGCCGGCCTCCAGGAGGAACTGCTGCGCCTGCAGTCCGAGCTGCACAAGACCGTGCTGTTCGTCACCCACGACATCGAGGAGGCCGTCCGGCTCGGCGACCAGGTCGTGGTGCTGCGCGAGCACGGCCGGATCGCCCAGCTGGCCGACCCGCACACCCTGCTGACCGCCCCCGCGGACGACGGCGTCGCCGCCTTCCTCGGCCGCGACCGGGGCCTGCGCGGCCTGGGCCTGCGGCCCGCGAAGGCCGTCGAGCTCCGCCCGATCGACGACGGACTCCACCACGGGGGCTGGGAGTTGGCCCTGGACGACGAGCGCCGCCCGATCGGCTGGATCGACCGTGCCGCCGGGGCCACCGAACTGCGGCCGGCCGCCGGCTACCGCCCGGACACCGACACCCTGCGCGCCGCCCTGGACGCCGCCGTGCTCTCCCCCGCCGGGGTCGCGGTCGCGCTGGACGCCGCCGGCCGGGCGGTCGGCACCGCGGGCCGGGAGGCCGTCCTGGCCGCGCTCACGCCCGTCGCCCTCACCAAGGCGAACCGGGCGGCCGTGGCGCACGAGGCGAACAAGGCGGCCGTGGCGGACAAGGCGGCCGTGACGGACGAGGCGGACGGGGCGCACGAGGCGGACTTGGCGAACGAAGCGCTCCCGCAGTCCCCGACGGACGGAGCCGACGGTGGACGATGAACCGATCGTCCGCTGGTACTGGATCGGCGACCACCTCGGCTACCTCGGCAACCTGCTCGCCGACCACGCCGTGATCGCCCTGGTCCCGGTGCTCATCGGCCTGCTGCTGGCAGTTCCGCTGGGCCTGGCCTGTGCCCGCTTCCCCCGGCTCTACCAGCCGCTGTCCGCCGTCTTCAACATCGTCTACGCGCTGCCCTCACTGGCCGTCTTCGTGGTGCTGATCCCGTACACCGGGCTCGCCACCCAGGCGACCGTGATGATCCCGCTCACCTTCTACGCCCTCGCCGTCCTGCTGCCGACCACGGTGGACGGGCTGCGCGCCGTCCCGGACTCCGTCCGGCAGGCCGCCACCGCGATGGGGTACGGGCCCTGGCACCGGCTGACCGCCGTCGAACTGCCCGCCGCCGTGCCGTACCTGATCGCCGGGCTGCGGGTCGCGGCGGTGTCCAGCATCTCGCTGGCCAGCGTCGGCGCCCTGATCGGCCGCGGCGGGCTGGGCTACCTGTTCATCGACGGGTTCCAGCGGACCTTCCCGACCCCGATCGTGGCCGGGATCGTGCTGATCGCCGTGCTGGCGCTGGCCGTCGACCTGCTGCTGGTGGCCGCCCGCCGGCTGCTCGCGCCGTGGGCCGTCCGGGAGCAGGGGGCGGGCTCGTGAACTGGCTGAACTGGCTGAACGACTTCTTCTCCGACCCGGACCGCCGCAGCGGCCCGGACTCGATCGTGCACCGGGTCTCCGAGCACCTGCTGCTCTCCGGCGAGGCCCTGCTCTTCGCGGCGCTGCTGGCCGTCCCGCTCGGGCTGCTGATCGGCTACACCGGGCGCGGCGTCACGGTGGTCACCGCGCTGGCGGGGGCCGCCCGCGCCCTGCCCACCCTGGGTCTGGTCACGCTCGCGGTGCTGCTCGCCGGGGTCGGCGACACCGCCGTCCTGTTCCCGCTGGTCGCCCTGGCCGCGCCGCCGCTGCTGGTGGCGGCCGTCGAGGGGGTGCGCGGCACCGATCCGGACGTCCGGGACGCCGCGCGGGGGATCGGCCTGACCCACCCGCAGGTGCTGTTCCAGGTCTGCCTGCCCTCCGCCGCGCCGACCCTGCTGGCGGGCTTCCGGACCGCGACCGTCCAGGTGATCGCGACCGCCACGGTGGCCGCCTACGTCGGGCTGGGCGGCCTGGGCCGCTACGTCATCGACGGGCTGGCCACCCGGCAGTACGCGGTGACCGTGGGCGGCGCGCTGCTGGTGGTGCTGCTCGCGGTCGGTGCCCAACTGTTCTTCGCCCTGCTCGCCCGGTTCGCGCTCCCGCCCGGGGTGCGCGCCCAGCGCCGGACCCGCTGAGGCCCCTCCCTCTTCTCTCTCCCATTCGCTCCGGAAGGACAACTGTCATCATGTCGACATTCAACGGAAGCCGCCGCGCCGTACTCCTCGGCACCCTCGCCGCACTCGCCCTGGGCGCCACCGCCTGCGGCTCCTCGGGCAGCAGCAACCCGCTCGGCGGCGGGTCGAGCGCCTCCGCCGGTGCCACGGCCTCCGGCGGTGCCGCCGCGGGCGGCTCCGGTGGTTCCGGCGGGACCGTGGTGGTCGGCTCGGCGAACTTCCCGGAGAACGTGCTGCTCGGCTCGATCTACTCGCAGGCCCTCAAGGCCAAGGGCGTCAAGGTCCAGGAGAAGTTCAACATCGGCAGCCGCGAGGTGCTCTACGGGCAGTTGCAGAGCGGCAACCTGACCGTCCTGCCCGAGTACAACGGCGCGCTGCTCGCCTACCTGGACGCCAAGAACACCGCCGTCACCACCCCGGACGTGAACGCGGCGCTGACCAAGGCGCTGCCCGCCTCGCTGGCCATCCTCGACTCCTCCCCCGCGGAGGACAAGGACTCGCTCAGCGTCACCCAGGAGACCGCCGACAAGTACAGCCTCAAGAGCATCACGGACCTCGCGGCCAAGGCCGGCGAGTTCACCATCGGCGGTCCGCCGGAGTTCAAGACCCGCCGCGAGCAGCAGTTCAAGGACGTCTACGGGCTGACCTTCAAGGAGTGGAAGCCCACCGCCGACACCACCGCGAACGCGCTCAAGGACGGCAGCATCCAGGTCGGCAACGTGTTCACCACCGACCCGAAGATCGTCCAGTACAAGCTGGTGCCGCTGAGCGACCCGAAGAACGTCTTCGGCGCGCAGAACGTCACCCCGCTGGTCAACAAGGCGGGCGTGGACGCCAACGCGACGGCGGCGCTCAACGCGGTGTCGGCCAAGCTCGACACGGCCGGGCTGACGGCGCTGATGAAGCGGGTCTCGGTCGACAAGGAGGACCCGTCGGCGGTGGCCAAGGACTGGCTGAAGAGCAACGGGCTGGGCTGACGGTCCGACCTAGCCGTCCGCCGCCCGACTCGGCCCGGCCCTGCCCTGCCCTGGAATCGGCGGGCGGCGGGCGGTGGACAGCGGGCGGCAGACAGCGGCGCGGCGGGCGGCGGCACGGAGGGGCTTCCTCCGCGCCGCCGTTCGCCGTTTCCGCGCCCTTCGCGGCAGTCCCACCGGACCTTCCCTTCTACGCCGCGAACATGACAGTGTGGCGCCATGCGCACTCGTCTCCTCGCCGCCTCCCTCACGGCACTCGCCGCGGTGAGCCTCGCTGCCTGCTCCAGTTCCGCTTCGAGCTCGGGCTCCGGCTCCGGCTCGGGATCGGGCTCCGGCTCGAGCTCGGCCAAGGCCACCGTCGCGGCCGGCTCCCCCACCGCCGCCGCCACCGCCGACGCCACCGCCACGGCCTCGGCAGGCGCCCCGGCACCCGCGACGGCCGCACCGTCCGCACCCGCCGACCCGGGCTCCACGCCCGGCGCGGACGGCTCGGCCCCGGCCAAGCCCGCACCGCCCGCCGACGCCGGCCTGCCCGCCAAGCCGGACGCCGACCTGACCGGCAAGGTGGTCGCCGCACTGAACGCGATCGACCCGGCGATCGTCGGCGGCAAGCCCGACCAGGCGGTGGAACAGGCCCGCAAGCAGTGCCAGGCGCTGTACCAGTACCCCAAGGACAAGGCGAAGCTGGCCCAACTGGCCGACCAGCACTTCACCTCGCCCGAGCATCCACAGGGCTTCGGACCGGACACGGCCGCGAAGATCGACGACGCGCTGCGCGCCACCCTCTGCCCGGCGGCGCGCTGACGCCTCCCGCACCACCCCCGAACCGCCCGGTGTCCTGAGCTCCGGGCAGCCGTGGCCGCGCCCCGTCCGCCGGGTGCGCGGCCATCGGCGTCCCCGCCCTTCGACGGCCGGGGCCGTCCGCTGACGAACTGTTAGCTCTCTTGACAGACCAGTGGTCTAGTCCAAACATAAGCATGTCGATCCGACCGGGATGCACTGTGGGGGTGTGACCACCGGCGGCTGAGGCACTGCCCTGCCCTGCTCCGCTCCACCCCCGCTCCGTACGGCGTGCGCACCTTTCGCACCGCCGCCCGCCTCCATGCGAGGCGGCGGGCTCCGCACGCCCTCACGTCCGCATCGAACGCCCCCTGCACCCGATCCGGCCCCGGACGTCCGCACGGTCGACCCCACACGACCACCGGACGCCCCACGGCCCGTACGCCCCCAACATCCTCCCCCACCACGTCTGTTGGAGAATCCATGCGTCTTCGCAGAACCCTCCGGGCCGCGCTGACGGCCTGCGTCACACTGGCCGCCTCGGCCGGTCTGGTCGCCACCGGGACGGGCTCCGCCCAGGCCGCCACCCCGCTCCCCAGCCGGGTCTTCGCGCCCTACTTCGAATCCTGGACCGGCCAGAGCCCCGCCACCCTGGCCGCCCAGTCCGGCGCCAAGTACCTGACGATGGCCTTCCTCCAGGCCGCCACCAAGGGCTCCTGCACCCCGTACTGGAACGGCGACACCTCAAAGCCGGTGTCCTCCTCCACCTTCGGCGCCGACATCGCCACCATCCGCGCCAACGGCGGGGACGTGATCCCCTCCTTCGGCGGCTACACCGCCGACAACACCGGCACCGAACTGGCCGACAGCTGCACCGACGTCAACCAGATCGCGGCCGCCTACGAGAACCTGATCACCACCTACGACATCAGCCGGATCGACCTCGACATCGAGGACAACTCGCTGACCAACACGGCCGGCATCGACCGCCGGAACAAGGCGATCAAGGTCGTGCAGGACTGGGCCGCAGCCAACGGGCGCAACGTCCAGTTCTCCTACACGCTGCCGACCACCACCAGCGGGCTGGCCGACAACGGCCTCGCGGTGCTGCGCAACGCCGTCAGCAACAAGGCGCGGATCGACGTCGTCAACATGATGACCTTCGACTACTACGACAACGCCACCCACGACATGGCAGCGGACACCCAGACCTCGGCGCAGGGCCTGTACAACCAGCTGGCCCAGCTCTACCCGGCCAAGTCCCCCTCGCAGCTGTGGGGTTCGATCGGGATCATCGAGATGGTCGGCATCGACGACTTCGGCGCGGCCGAGACCTTCACGGTCGCCAACGCCACCACCGTGTACAACTGGGCGGTGTCGAAGGGCATCAACACGCTGTCCTTCTGGGCGCTCCAGCGCGACAACGGCAGCTGCCCGGGCAAGGGCGGGGACGACTCCTGCTCCGGGATCAACCAGAACACCTGGGACTTCACCCACATCTTCGCGCCGTTCA
The DNA here is from genome assembly GCF_055569135.1 of Kitasatospora sp. NPDC029367. Lineage (NCBI taxonomy): Bacteria > Bacillati > Actinomycetota > Actinomycetes > Kitasatosporales > Streptomycetaceae > Kitasatospora > Kitasatospora sp. NPDC029367. The sequence goes on along the minus strand of NZ_JBVHYH010000001.1, from coordinate 137,507 downwards.
CCAGCGGATCGACGGTGACCAACGACTTCTCGGTCGCGGTGAACCCTAACTCCGCCACCGTGAAGGCGGGTTCGTCGACCTCGGCGGCGATCGCGACGGCGGTCACGGCGGGCTCGGCGCAGAACGTCAACCTCTCGGTCAGCGGCGCCCCGGCCGGTGTCACCGCCACCGTCACCCCCGGCAGCGTCACCGCCGGCAACGGCGCCACCCTCAACATCTCCACCACCTCGGGCGCGGCGGCGGGCACCTACCCGCTGACCGTGACGGCCACCGCGCCCTCCGGCAGCCACACGGCGACCTACTCGCTGACCGTCACCGGCACGGCCCCGTCGACCGGCCTGGTCAACGGTGACCTGGAGACCGGCAAGGCGGCCCCCTGGACCTGCCAGAGCGGTGGCGGCATCGTGACCACGCCGGTCCACTCCGGCTCGTACGCACTGCAGGCCGCAGCCTCCGCGAGCCAGACCGGCGACTGCACACAGACCGTGACGCTCAAGCCCAACACCAGCTACACGCTGAGCGGTTGGGTGCAGGGCAACTACGCCTACCTGGGTGTCAGCGGTGGCGCCAACGCCAGCACCTGGACCATCTCCTCGGGCTGGACCAAGCTCTCCGTCCCCTTCACCACCGACGCCTCCGGCAGCGTCACGGTGTACCTGCACGGCTGGTACGGGCAGGGCAGCGTCTACGGGGACGACTTCTCGATCTCCTGAGCGACGGACGACAGCTGGCAGATGACAGCTGACAAGTAACAGATAACAGAAAACAGATAACGGATAACAGCTGACAGATTTCAACATCTGTCAGCTGTTATCCGTCTGTCGTCATCCGTCAGGCCCGCTCGGTCGCCCCCTCTGCCCCCTCCGCCGCCTCCCGCAGCCGCCCCGGCCGGCACAGCGCCGCGTACGTCGCCAGCGCCAGCGCACCGCAGCCCAGCACCACCAGCGCGAGCAGGGTCGCCGACGGTCGCCCGCCGAGGCTGCTCAACGGCGCGACCACCGCGCCGCACAGGAAGTTGCCCGTCCCCAGCAGTGCCGAGGCCGTCCCGGCCGCCTGCGGCTCCACCAGGCTCAGCGCCTGCGCCGCCGTGTTCGGCAGCACCACCCCGAGACTGCCCATCAGCACGAACAGCGGCGGGCAGAACCCGGCCAACCCGAAGTCCCACACCGTGGTCAGCAACACCAGCGCCGCCCCGGCCGCGACAGCCGTCCCGAGCCCGGCCAGCATCAGCGACCGCGCGGCGAAGCGCGGCGCCAGCACCCGCCCGTTCAGCTGGGTCATCACCACGATGGAGAGCGAGTTCAGCCCGAACAGCAGGCTGTAGGTCTGCGGGGACACCTGGTAGACGTGCTGGAGGACCGTCGACGACCCGCTGATGTACCCGAACAGTGCGCCGAACGCCAGCGAGCTGGTCAACGCCAGTCCCAGGAAGGGCCGGTGGCTCAGCAGCCGCGCCATCGTGCGCAGCGTCGCGCCCACCCCGCCGCCGTCCCGGGCCTGCGGCGGCAGGCTCTCGCGCAGCGCGCCGAACGCGGCCAGGGTGAGCAGCAGCCCGAGCGCCGTGAGCGCCCCGAAGGTGCCGCGCCAGGAGGTGAAGCGCATCAGCTGCGCCCCGATGATCGGGGCGAGGATCGGCGCCAGCCCGGAGATCAGCGCGATCGAGGCGAGGAAGCGCAGCATCGCCACGCCCTGGAAGCGGTCCCGGGCGACGGCCCGTCCGATGACCAGTCCGGCCGACCCGGCCGCGCCCTGGACGAAGCGGGCTGCGATCAGCACCGACAGGTTCGGTGCGAACACGCACACCACGCTGGACAGGGTGTAGACGACCAGCCCGGCGAGCAGCGGCGGACGGCGCCCGAAGCGGTCGCTGAGCGGCCCGAAGAGCAGTTGTCCGGCCGCGACCCCGATCATCGAGAAGGTGAGGGTGAGCTGGACGGCGGCCGGTTCGGCGACCAGGTCGTCGGCGATCGCGGGCAGGCCGGGCAGGTAGAGGTCGGTGGTGAGCGGGCCGAGCGCGGTGAGGCCGCCGAGGACGACGACGGTGGCCCGGCCGGCGGCTGCCGACCTGCCGGACGCCGGGGCCTGGACCTGGGCTGAGGCTGGAGCTGGATCTGGGGCTGGATCTGGGGCTGGATCGGTCGACGTGTCGTCGGTGGGACCGACGGTCGGGCCGGGCATGGCACTCCTAACGGACGCGGTGACGTGGGGTTCGTTCGCGGTCCGTCCTATCGCAGCACCTCGGGCGCGACGACGGCAGGGGTGCACCGGGACGGATCCGCCCACCGGCCGATCCACAGCACGCGCACGACGAAGGCCCGCCCGCACCTTCCGGTGCCCGGCGGGCCGTTCGTTCCCTGGTCAGGACGGCTGATCCGGGATCAGCGCCCGGTCAACGCCTGATCAGCACCCTCAGTGCTTGGCGACCTGCTCGGCGCGAAGGGCCGCCTGCAGCGTCGCGCCGTCCTGCCACGCGTAGAGCTGGTTGCCGGTGAGCGTCACATTGTAGTGCCCGCAGGTGCCGCTGGCCTTGGCCGCGATGCCCTCCGGGAACCAGCCCGCCTTGAGCGAGACCGGCACCGGGTGCGGCCCCTTGCCCGGCACCCCGGTGTTGCAGCCGGCGGGCAGCCGACCCTCGGGGAGGGTGGCCCGCAGCAGCCGGTCGTCGCCGGTGGTGGACATCAGGTACCTGACCGAGGAGGCGTTGTCGGGCAGCCAGGTCGGCACCGAGCGGCGTTCGGCCTTGGCCTGCGAGCCGCTGTCGAACGCGGCCTGCTCCTGGTGGCGCCCGTCGTACCACTCGGACACCCGCGGGCCGATTGCCACCGCTGCCACGGCGACGGCCATGCCGGTGCCCGCGACTCCCAGCGCGACCTTGCTCACGATGCCCTTCATGCCTGGCTGCCCTCTCCGTGTGCGGTGCCGATGCGTCCGGTGTGTCCGGTACGTCCGATGCCTGTGCTGCCTGCTGTGCGCCTGCTGCGTGCGGCGCCCGTGCTGCGTCCGGTGCGGCCAGGACCGCCGCCGGCCCGTCCGCGACCCGTCCGGGCTGAACGGTCCGCCGTCCGGGTGTATCCATCGTGGCGCGGGCCGACCTTCCGGATCGTCACCACCAGGTCGCGATCCTGCATCCAACCCACGGGGTACCGTCTCCACCTTCAGGCGTATGTCCGTGGGGCCGGCCCCGGAGGCAGGCGGGTGCCGCTCCGGCGCTCGGGCCGCCACGCCGGGCCCGGGTACGTCCCGAGCCCCGATCGAGCCTGACGCAGGCGCGGCCCCGCCGCAGCCCGGTGTGCTGCACCCGGGGCACCGGCCCGCGGGCGGGCATGGGCCGGGCGCGCGACGAACGGGGGCGGGGCGCCGGGTCGGGCGGGCGCCGGGTCAGACGGTCGCGGGGTCAGACGGTCGCGGGGACCGGCCGGGCGACGGGGAAGGGGCGGCCGTCCAGGGTCCAGTGCGGGTCGATCGGGCGCAGCAGCGAGGCGTACACCTGGGCGGCGACGTCGGGGTGGCGGATCTCGCCGATGGGCGGGCCGGCCGGGATGTCGTGCCCGGCGCAGGCGACCCAGGCGGTCCGCTCCTCGACGGTGCGGCCGCCGTGGCCGCCGGCGTCGACGTGCCCGTGGTCGGTGACCACGATGACGGTCCACTGCTCCTGCGGGTAGTCCTCCCGGCCGCGGACGGCGTCGAGCAGCCGGCCGAGGCGCTCGTCGGCGGTGCGCATGGAGGCGCGGTACTCCTCGCCGCAGCCGAGGAAGTGGGCGGTCTCGTCCACGGCGCCCAGGTAGACGAAGGAGGCCTCCGGGTCGGCGGTGCCGAGGACGTGGACGGCCTCCCGGGTGACCTCCTCGTCGACGGCCTCCCAGGCCTCTGGGGTGTCCTCGGCGGGGGCCACGTAGGAGAGCCGGCCGGGGGCGCGGAACAGCGGGCCGCCGGACTCGTTGATCATCAGCGGGTCCCAGCCGGCCGCGACGAAGGTGCGGCGGCGGTCGCCGCGGTTGAGGCGGGTGGCGAAGTCGGGGAAGACGTCCAGCCGGTTGCCGCCGAGGTGGTTGCCCCAGACGCCGTGCTTGGCGGGCTCGACGCCGGTCACGATGGTGGCCCAGCACGGTCCGGACATGGTCGGGGTGGAGTCCGCGACGGTCACCGGCACCAGGAACCCGGCCTCGGCGACCTCCTGGAGGCGCGGCATCGGCACCTGGGCGAGGTAGTCGTGGCGGACTCCGTCGATCCCGACCACGAGGACGCGGGGACGGGGCCACTGGACTGCGGACATGGTGGGGCTTCCTCTCGGTCGTGCACACCCGGCCGCGCCCGCCGAGGGCGCCGCCGACCGCGCCATGCTTCACGGTCGGCCGTACCGGTCGGCGACGGGGCGCCGAACGGCGGGTGTCCGCGAGGTGTCGGGAGCCGAAGCGGGCGTAGCGGCCGCCCGTGCGTACCTCCCCGTCGAGCAGGAACAGCCGGTACTCGGCGGCGATGGCCACCGGCTCGCTGACCAGGACGGGGGTGTCCGGGCCGATCCGCTCGCCGGTGCGGGGCAGCCGGTGCCGTCCGGGTGGACGGCGGGCGGAAAGGACCTGTCGGCGGCCGGCTTGGCGAAGGCCGGGTGGCGCGGCGCCCAGGCAGGCGAGCAGGCAGGCGAGCAGGACGGGCGCGCGCAGGGCCGTCAGCCCTCCGGCCGGAACTCGTGCACGACCTCGATCCGGCCGACGATGTGCCGGTTGAACTCCGCCAACTCCTCCGCCGGGACCCAGAGTTCGAGGATCGTCCGGCCACCGGCCTGCTGCACCGGGTAGCGGGCGAGGAAGTCCGTCTCCACCTCGAAGCGGGTGACGTAGCCGACGCCGGAGGCGGGCACGTTCCAGTCGCGGGCGATCCGGACCGCGTAGTCCTCGTTCAGCACGGGGTAGAAGATCGGCTGCTCGGGCAGCCGGGCCGGCCAGGCACGCCAGTCGGCGGCCTCGACCAGGGCCAGTTCCTGCGGGCCGGTGGGGCGCCAGAGGGTGGTGGTCGGGGGCTGCTGCCGGGCGGGCTGACTGGTCATGGCGGGACGGTAGCCGGGCCGCGAGGGGCCCGGCCACCGGTTATTCGCTGCTCGGGGTGGGTGGACGGCTCGTCAGCGGTAGGCGGACTCACCGGTGATGGCCTCGCCGAGGACCAGGGTGTGGATCTCGCTGGTGCCCTCGTAGGTGAGTACCGACTCCAGGTTGTTGGCGTGCCGCAGCACCGGGTACTCGGTGGTGATGCCGTTGGCGCCGAGGACGGTCCGGGCGCTGCGGGCGATCTCCAGCGCGGTGCGCACGTTGTTGAGCTTGCCGAAGCTGACGTGCGGCGGGCGGGCCGCGCCCTCCTCCTTGAGCCGGCCGATCCGCAGGGCCACCAGGTACGCCTTCTCGACCTCCAGCATCATCTCGACCAGCTTCTGCTGGGTCAGCTGGAAGCCGGCGATCGGGCGGTCGAACTGGATCCGGCTCTTCGCGTAGTCCAGGGCGGCGGTGTAGCAGTCGCGGGCGGCGCCGACGGTGCCCCAGAGGATGCCGTAGCGGGCCTCGTTGAGGGAGGAGAGCGGGCCGCGCAGGCCGGTGACGCCGGGCAGTACGGCGTCGGCGGGCAGCACCACCTCGTCGAAGGCCAGCTCGCTGGTGACGGAGGCGCGCAGGGAGAGCTTGCCGTGCACGTCGGTCGCGGTCAGGCCGCGGGTGCCGCGCTCGACCAGGAAGCCGCGCACGCCCTCCTCTGTCTGCGCCCAGACCACGGCGACGTCGGCGATGCTGCCGTTGGTGATCCACATCTTGCTGCCGGACAGCACCCAGTCGCCGCCCTCGCCGCCCTTGCCGCCCTTGCGGACCGCCCGGGTGCGCATGTTCGCCGGGTCCGAGCCGAAGTCGGGCTCGGTGAGGCCGAAGCAGCCGATCAGCTCACCGGCCGCCATGCCGGGCAGCCAGCGCTGCTTCTGCTCCTCCGAGCCGAAGGCGTGGATCGAGCGCATCGCCAGCGAGCCCTGGACCGAGACGAAGCTGCGCAGCCCCGAGTCGGCCGCCTCCAGTTCCATGCAGGCGACCCCGTACGCCACCGCGTCGGCGCCGGCGCAGCCGTAGCCGTCGAGGTGCATGCCGAGCACGCCCAGCGCGCCGAGTTCGGGGGCGAGTTCGCGGGCCGGGAAGACACCGCGCTCGAACCAGTCGCCGATGTGCGGGCGGATCCGCTCCTCGGTGAACCGGCGGACGGTGTCGCGGACCAACCGCTCCTCGTCGGTCAGGAGGTCGCCGACCGCGAGCAGGTCGGCCGGGTCGATCCGGGTCGGCTTCGGCATTGAAGCTCCTTGTAGTCTCGGCGGGACATCGGCGAGTATTCCGCAACCCGCCCGGTCAGGGACCGACGGGAGCGAGTGAGGAAGGCGACATGTCCGGCACCGGGTACGTGGTCGACGAGGTGACGGCCGAGAAACTCGAGTCCTCGGTTGCCGAGTTCGCCGGGCTGCTGACGGAGACCGTCGACGGCGGTGCCTCGGTCGGCTTTCTCGCCCCGCTGGAGCCGGGCGAGTCCGCGGCGTGGTGGCGGGCGCTGGTCCCGGAGCTCGCGGCCGGACGGCTGGTGCTGTGGACCGCCCGGGCGGCGGCCGACGGGCGGCTCGCCGGGACGGTGCAGCTGCGGCCGGCCACGGCGGCGAACGGGCGGCACCGGGGCGAGGTGGCCAAGCTGATGGTGCACCCGGCGGACCGCGGGCAGCGGCTGGCCGGGCGGCTGCTCGCGGCGCTGGAGGAGAGGGCGGCGGGGTCGGGGATCCGGCTGCTGGTGCTGGACACCGTGACGGGCAGCCCGGCCGAGCGGATGTACGAGGCGGAGGGCTGGACCCGGGTCGGCTCGGTGCCCGACTACGCGGCCGACACGACCGGCGTGCTGCAGCCGACCACCATCTTCTTCAAGTCGCTGGTGCGCTGACGGATCGGGCGGGCCGAACGGGAACGGCCGATTCGAGCGCGTACGGCCGGTACGAACCGAACGGCCAGTACGGAACACGGAAGGGGAGGCGGGACATGGCACGTTGGGCGCTGGTCGTCGAGGAGACGGTGGGCATCGGGAAGGACCGGACCTGGGGCAACAAGGTGCTCGGCGAGGTCGAGGGCACCCGGGAGGAGGCCGTCGCGGAGCTGCGGCGGATCGTCCCGACCTACACCCCGGAGCACCCCATGAGCAGCCGGCAGCAGACGCTGCTGCGGGACGGGGACACCTACCTGCTGATCTCGCGGGGGAGCATGCGGGACTACCACTGCGTGTTCAAGGTGTGGGAGCTGCTGTGGGACAGCAAGCGGCCCGAGGTGCAGGCGGAGCGGTTGACGAGTGACGACTGACAGATGACAGCGAACAGATAACAGATTTCGAAATCTGTTATCTGTTCGCCGAATACTGTCAGCTGCTTGCCGTCCGCCGTGCTCGGCCTGCCGTCACCCCAGCCCGCACAGCCTCAGCACCGCCGCCGTCGCCGCCCCGGCCACGACCACCACCGGGAACGGTGCCCGGCGCCAGGCGAGCACACCCGCGACCAGCACCCCCGCCGGGCGGGCCCACCCCGCGAAGCCGTGCCCCTGGGTCAGCGCACCGGTCGCCACCAGTGCGACCAGCAGCACCGCCGCCGCGACGGCCAGCAGGTGCCGGATCCGCGCCGAGAGCGCGAGCCGGTGCCCGAGCAGCGGACCGGCCACCCGGTAGGCGTACGTCCCGGCAGCCAGCAGCAGGATCGCGTACAGCGGCATCATCGGGCCTCCTCCTTCACGGCCGCCGGGGCGGCCTCCTGCTCCCCCGGTTCACCCGGTGCCCCTGGCCCGGGCCCCGGTCCGGGCCGCCCGGCGAACAGCAGCCCGACGAGGGCCAGCAGCACCGGCAGCCCGCCCGGCACGAAGGGCGTGGCCGCGACGGCCACCACCGCGCCCACCACCGCGGCCGTACGAGTCGCGCGGTCGGCGAGCGAGGGCAGTACCAGCGCGAGCAGCACGGCCGGGAAGGCCGCGTCCAGCCCGAGCGCGTCGGTGTCCCCGATCAGCCCGCCGGCGAGGCCCCCGAGCAGCACCGCGACGTTCCACACCACGAACAGCGAGACGCCGCAGACCCAGAACGCCGCCCGGCGGCGGCGCGGTTCGTGCTGCTGCAGCGCGAAGGCCGCACTCTCGTCGGTGAGCATCTGCGCCCCGAACAGCCTTTGCCACCAAGGGCCCTGGAGCACGTCGGCGACCGCGAAGCCGAACGGCAGCAGCCGGGCGTTGAGCACCAGGCCGGTGGCGACGGCCGCGAGCACGCCTCCCCCGGAGAGCACTATGCCGACGGCTGCGAACTGCGAGCCGCCCGCGAAGACCAGGACGGACAGAGCGGTCGGCACCCAGAGCGGCAGGCCGCCGGACACGCTGATCGCGCCGAAGGAGGCGCCGACGAGCGCGTCGGCGACACAGACCAGGGCGATGTCGCGAAGGGTCGCATGTTCGAGTGTTCGGAGTAGCGAACGCATGTTCATTAGCGTGAACCCAGAGTCGGTGTTCGTCAAGGCGAACGGAAGGACCGATGTGACGAACGTCCTCGAAGCCCGTAGCCCGACCCCCGGAGGCCGGCCGTGGCAGCATGAACGGCACCACCAGCGGGAAGCCGACCGAATGAGCCTGGAGAAAGCGTGAGTGGCGAGCATGAGTGACCGGACCACCCGGCCCGAGGGCGCCAACGGCTCCGGCACGGAGCTGATCGGCCAGATCGCCGCGTCCATCCGGCGCGAACGCGAACGCAGCGGCCTGTCGATGGCCGAGCTGGCCCGCCGCGCCGGCATCGCCAAGTCAACGCTCTCGCAGCTGGAGTCGGGCGCGGGCAACCCCAGCGTGGAGACGCTCTGGGCACTGGGAGTCGCGCTGAACGTACCGTTCAGCCGACTGGTCGACCCGCCGCGCCCCACCGTCAAGGTGCTCCGGGCCGGCGAGGGCCCGGTGACCCATTCTGAGCAGGCCAACTACGCGGCCACGGTGCTCTCCTCCTGCCCGCCGAACGCCCGGCGCGACATCTACCGGATCGAGGCCCAGCCGGGCGACACCCGGGCCTCCGAGCCCCACATGCCCGGCACCGTCGAGCACGTGCTGATCGGCTCGGGCCGGGCCCTGGTCGGCCCGACCGAGACGCCGGTCGAACTCGGCCCGGGCGACTACATCAGCTATCCCGGGGACGCCCCCCATGTGTTCCGCGCGCTGGCCCCGGACACCCTCGCGGTGATCGTGATGGAGCACATCTGACGCACCGCCGCCGGCTGCGGCGACTGGCCCCCAGCGGGTGGCGACCGGCGGGCAGCGGGTGGCGGGTGGCGGGTGGCGGCCGCGAACAGATGACAGCAAACAGATAACAGCTGACAGATTTCGAAATCTGTCAGCTGTTATCTGTTATCCGTTCGCCGTCACCCGCCGTCCGTCAGCGCCGGCCGCCCGCCGCCGCCTCCCGGCCCGGAGGCCCGGGCTACCTCAGCAGCCCGTCCAGGAACGGGTTCCCGAACACCCGGTGCGGGTCGTACCGGTCGAGCGTGGCGACCGCCTCGTCCCAGCCGGGCCCGCCCCCGGCGCGCAGGCTGTCGGGAATGATTCGGCCGATCAGGTCCGGGTCGGACCAGGCGGCGTCCGCCGTGTACGCCCACCCCTTGGACCACTCGACCCGCATCCCGGCCCGGGTGCCGTCGAAGGTACGCAGCAGCCACTGCTCCAAGTCCCGGGCGAAGCGCTCCAGTCCGGGCGTGCCGGGGAAGGCGAGGACGTCGAGCCAGACCGCGGTGTCCCACTCCGGGCGGTCCGCCCGGGGGCGCAGCGCGGACAGCAGCGGGGGCCGGGCACCGGGGACGCCGGAGTAGGACGGGTCGTCCAGGCCGGTGACCCGGATCTCCACCGCGCCGTTCACCGGGAATTCGCCCCTGGCCTGGTACTCGCCGAGCAACTGCCGGTAGTAGGCGGCGAATTCGCTGACCACCCACTGCAGGTCGGCGCGCTTGGTCAAGATCGCGTAGCCGTTGGCGGTGACGCGCAGCGTGGTGGGCCGGACGTACTGCAGCAGGGCGCGCGACGGGCCCCAGAGGTCGGAGCGCAGGCCGCCGGCGAGCAGGTGGGTGATCAGGTCGCCGGTGAGCAGGTCGCGCAGCAGTCCGCCGGAGAGCAGGACGTCGGTGAGGTCGCCGGTGAGCGCCACCTTGGCGATCAGGTACTGGAGTTGACCGAACAGCGGGGCCGATCCCCAGGCACCGGAGACGATTTGGCCGGCCAGTCGGGCGACCGGTTCCGGAATGCTGTCCGAGAACGGGTAGTTGTAGGGCTGGTCGACGGCCCGGGAGGCGAGCGGCTTGCTCGGGGCGACGGTCCAGGTCTTGAGCCACGGGTAGTCGGTGTAGGCGAACCAGATCGCCTCGACCCGGCCGTCGCGCTCGACGAAGTCGGCGAGGGTGCGCGGGCCACCGCCGCCACCCAGGACTCCGCCCAGCACTCCGCCGAGCAGCCCACCGCCCCCGGTGGCGGTGCCGGGGCGGGCGAACAGGTCGCTCGCCGGGATGTCCAGCCGGCTGACGCAGCGCAGCGAGCGGTCGGCTCCGACGCGCAGCACGACCTCGGTGAGGAAGGCGCGGCCCAGGTGCACCAGGAACGCGGCGCTGTCGGCCTCGGCTCGGTCGAAGGTGCGCAGCCCGTAGCGGCCGGTCGCCGGGTCGAGGACGACGGCGGTGAGCTTGACCACCTGGTTGCTGACCGAGCCGTAGCCGTGCCCGTCCGGGCGCGGTTCGCCACCGGCGCCGGTGGCGGTGCCGTGGCCGCCGATGGCGAGCACTCCGCCGACGGTGAGGTCGCCCGGCGCCGGGCAGGCCGTCAGGCCGAGGCCCCGGTCGGACAGGTGGGCGAGCAGCGCCTCCATGCTCGCGCCGGTCTGCGCACGCACGGTGGTGGGCGAGTCGGCGGTGATGGCGGTGAGGTACCGGTTGGTGTCCACGAGCAGGACCCGGGCGTCGGCCGGGGTGCCGTTGGCGACGGTGAGCGGCGCCCAGGTGTGCCGGTAGCCGGTGGCGCGAAGCCGCCAGCCGTTGGCGTGCGCCCAGTCGGCGAGGGCCGGGACCTCCTCGGGGGTGCGCGGCGCGCAGGTCCACAGCTGGTCGGTGCGGATCTCACCGGACCAGTTCTGGAACACCCGCTGGTACAGCTCGGTGCCGGCGGGAAGGCCGGGCGGTACGGGTGTGGCCGCCTCGGCGCTGTCCGGGCGGATGGTTCCGCGCAGCAGCCAGGCGGCGCCGCCGAGCGCCGCGGAGGCGCCGAGCAGTTGCCGCCTGCTCAGGCCGCGGTGGGTGTCGTTGCCGTCGTGTTCTGTGGTCATCCGGTCCGCCCCCTGCATCGGTTCCCCGGGCCGGATCGCGGCGCTCCGGGGCGGTCGGCATCCGCCTGACCCGGTCAGGAGCGTACGAAGTGCCGTACGACAGTTTGAAGCGTTCCGGCCGGGATCTCACTCGTTCGAGTGATCATGGCGCGAACGGGCGAGACCCGTCCACTGTCCACTCCGTCCGCGCCGAGCTGCCCCGGCAGTAGTCGCGCCGCCTCCGGCCGGGCCGGGTTCAGCGTGGCGCCGCGAGGGCGGCCTCCGCGTAACGCTGCCACCGGTCGGCCGCCGTACCGGGCAGGCAGACCCAGTCCTTCATCGGTCGCCGCCCGCCGGGTCGAACAGGTGCGCCCCCGTCAGGGCGAGCGCCTCCGCGGGCTCCGCCGATTCCCGGCCGAGCCGGCAGACAAGTTCGTCCCCGTGCAACCCGGCGAAGGCCTTGCCGTCGGTGTCCTTCAGACAGGGCATGCCGAACATCTTGGAGCGGTGGGCGCCCCGGGGCGCCAGTTCGTCGGCGATCGCCTCGTAGCGGGTGGCGGCGGCATCGTTGCTGTTCATGCCGCCATGGTGGGGTTCGGTGAGGCGGGCGTCCAGCCCGGCCGGACCGGGTTCCCGGCCCTTGCCCAGCTCCTCGGCGGCCGCATAGGTTGATCTTGACCACTGCCCCCACCTGCCCGGAGGCCCCGCCATGCCCTCGTCCGCGCCGCTGACCGTCACCGTGGCCCAGCCCCTCTGCGCCGAGCGCGGCCGCCCGGACACCCTGGCCGTCAACGTCGAGCGGCACGCCGAGGCCGTCCGGGCGGCGGGGACCCGCCTGGTGGTGTTCCCCGAGCTGTCGCTGACCGGCTACGACCTGACCGCCCCCGCCGTCGACCCGGCCGACCCGCGGCTCGCCCCGCTGGTCGAGGCCTGCGCCGCCACCGGCGCCCTCGCGCTGGTCGGCGCGCCGGTAGCGGCGGCCGACGGGCACGAGTCGATCGCCACCCTGGCGGTCACCGGCGAGGGCGCCACCGTCGTCTACCGGAAGATGCGCCTGCACGGCGAGGGCGAGCCCGACCGCTTCACCCCGGGCGAGAAGCCCGTCGTGCTGGAGCTGGACGGGCTGCGGCTGGGCCTCGCGGTCTGCGCCGACGCCGCCGACCCGACGCACGCCGAGGAGACCGCCGCGCTCGGCATCGACGCCTACGTCGCCTCCACCCTGTACGGCCCGGGCGCCGCGCAGGCCGAGCGGCGGGACGAGCACTGCCGGGCGCGCGCCACCGCGCACGGGGTCTGGGTCGTGCTGTCCACGTCCGCGGGGTCCACCGGCGAGTACCCGGACAGCTCGGGCGGTTCCGGGATCTGGGCACCCGACGGGTCGTCCGTCGCCCAGGCCGGCACCGAGCCGGGCGAGCTGGTCCGCGCCGAGCTGCCCCGGCGCTAGGGCGTGTCTGACAATTCCCGCCGGGCGCGCGACGCTCCCCCAGCCTTCGGCCGGGAGGTACCCCCAGGGCACAAGCGCACCTCGCCGCGTTGTCGTCAGTCGCCGATGGCCCCCAGCCTTCGGCCGGGAGGTGCCCCCACCGCATGGACTCTCCCCCAGCCTTCGGCCGGGAGGTGCCCCCATCCTCCGCCTTGCGATGCACCCACCCCAACGCCGCGCGCTGATCCGACGCGAATTGTCAGACACGCCCTAGCCACGCCGCACATCGCGTCCCGGATCGGAGATCGCCGGCCCCGGGTGGAAATACCCGGGGCCCGCGCGCGGCTGTCGTGATCGGAAGTCCCGTGACCGGGCCTGACCGGCCCGTACAGGAGGTGCAGCGCGCGATGGGTGACGAGCGGGAGAAGCCGCAGGAGTACCGGATCGAGCACGACTCGATGGGCGAGGTGCGGGTGCCGGCCGCCGCGAAGTGGCAGGCGCAGACGCAGCGGGCGGTGGAGAACTTCCCGGTGTCCGGCCAACGGCTGGAGCGCGCGCACATCGCCGCGCTGGCCCGGGTCAAGGCGGCCGCGGCGCGGGTCAACGCCCGCCTCGGGGTCCTGGACGAGGAGACGGCCGGGGCGATCGCGGCGGCCGCCGAGGAGGTCGCGGAGGGCCGCTGGGACGACGAGTTCCCGGTGGACGTGTTCCAGACCGGTTCGGGCACCTCGTCCAACATGAACGCCAACGAGGTGATCGCCACGCTGGCGGCGGAACGGCTGGGGCGGCCGGTGCACCCGAACGATCAGGTGAACGCCAGCCAGTCGTCCAACGACGTGTTCCCGTCCTCGATCCACATCGCCGCCACGGCCGCCGTCACCCACGACCTGATCCCGGCGCTGGAGCACCTCGCGGAGGCGTTGGAGCGCAAGTCGGTCGAGTTCGCGCAGGTGGTCAAGTCCGGCCGCACGCACCTGATGGACGCCACGCCCGTCACCCTCGGCCAGGAGTTCGGCGGCTATGCGGCCCAGGTGCGGCACGGGCGGGAGCGGCTGCTGGCGACCCTCCCCCGGGTCGCCGAACTACCACTCGGCGGAACGGCGGTGGGCACCGGCATCAACACCCCGCCCGGGTTCCCGGCGGCCGTCATCGAGGAGGTCGCCCGGGCCACCGGGCTGCCGCTGACCGAAGCCCGAGACCACTTCGAGGCGCAGGGCGCGCGGGACGCGCTGGTCGAGCTGAGCGGCCAACTGCGCACGGTCGCGGTCGGGTTCACGAAGATCGCCAACGACCTGCGGTGGATGGGCTCCGGCCCGCGCACCGGCCTCGGCGAGATCAACCTGCCGGACCTGCAGCCCGGTTCGTCCATCATGCCGGGCAAGGTGAACCCGGTGCTGCCCGAGGTGGTGCTGATGGTCGCCGCCCAGGTGGTGGGCAACGACGCGACGGTGACGCTGGCCGGCGCAAGCGGCAACTTCGAGCTGAACGTGATGCTCCCGGTGATCGCCCGCAACGTGCTGGAGTCGGTGCGGCTGCTGGCCAACAGCGCCCGACTGCTGGCGGACCGGACGGTGGACGGGATCACCGCGAACGTCGAACGGGCCCGCGAGTACGCGGAGTCCTCGCCCTCGGTGGTGACGCCGCTGAACCGGTACATCGGCTACGAGGAGGCGGCGAAGGTCGCCAAGCAGGCACTGGCGGAGCGGAAGACCATCCGTCAGGTGGTGCTGGAGCGAGGGCACGTCGAGCGCGGCGCGCTCACCGAGGAGGAGCTGGACCGGGCGCTCGACGTGCTGCGGATGACGCACCCGTAACCGGTCGGCCGGACAGGGGCGGGCGTCGGGCCGGGCCGTCGGGCCGGGTCGGGCCGGTCGGTGCGCCGGGGCGCGGCGGGCACGAGTGCCCTCCGTGCCCCGGACGCGGGCTGCGGGGAAGGTCAGCCCTTGGCGCGGCCGGCCCGGCCGAGCCGCATCGCTGCTCCGTTCGACGTGATCGTGGCCATCGAGAGCGCCGCGAGTCCGAGCAGGAACATCACGGCACCGACGATGACGCAGGTGACGATGTTCTTGCCGTGTGCGACGGACCCGGAGACGGCCCAGGGAGAGATGATCGTCCAGATGCCGAGCGCGGCGGCGGCCCAAGCCCTCGCGTGGGTGCGCTCGTAGGCCGAGCCGTAGCCGGCCATCAGGGCCGTGTAGGCCAGCCCGACGATCAGGCAGGTCACGGTCAGGGTGCTGAACGCGGTGAAGCCGACGATCCACGGCGATGCCGCGAGGAACAGACCGGCCAGAACGGCCAGGGCTTCGACGCCCTGGGCGCGGGGGGTCGAGGTGACCCGCTCGTAGTGTTCCCGGAGTTCGACGATGTCCGGGTGGTGCTCCATGCCTGCCGGCACGTGGGTTGCCACCGATACCACCTCCTGTGGTTCGGGACCATTGAAAGGGGCAAGCCCCGTACCTATTCTGGCGCTTCTCCAAGGTTTTGCACCTGATAGTCCGGAATGACCGATAACCATCCGATCACGCCGGTGACCTGTGTCTCAACACTCCGAGGGCCCATTGCCTATGCAACTCGTTGCATAGCAGGATGCGGGGCATGGCACTGGAGCACGCGATCCTCGTCTCGCTGCTGGAGCAGCCCGGTTCCGGGTACGAACTGGCCCGGCGCTTCGACCGCTCCATCGGACGCTTCTGGACCGCCACCCACCAGCAGATCTACCGGGTGCTGCGGCGGATGGAGGCGGACGGCTGGGTCGCCGCCGAGGAGGTCGCGCAGGACGGCCGCCCGGACAAGAAGGTCTACTCGGCGGCCGGCCCCGGACGGGCCGCGCTGGCCGACTGGCTGCGCGAACCGGTCGAACCGGAGACCGTGCGGCACGAGCTCGCGGTCAAGATCCGGGCCGCCGCCTTCGACGACCCGGCCGCACTGATCTCCGAGGTCGAGCGGCACCGCGAGAGCCACGCCGCCCTCCTCGCCCGCTACCTGCACGGTGAGCAGCGGGACTTCCCCGACCTCACCGCGCTGGACACCCGGCAGGAGCTCCAGCACGTCGTGCTGCGCGGCGGCATCGAGTTCGAGCGGATGACCCTCGCCTGGCTGGACGACGTGCTCGCCACCCTGCGCCGGCTCGCGGAGGACGGACGGGGAAGAGCGGACGAATGACGGCGGACGAACGGCCGACGGACGGACGGTAGGCGGCAGACGACGGGTAACAGATCACAGATAACAGATGACAGAGTTTGAAATCTGAAATCTGTTCGCTGAAATCTGTCTTCTGAACTCTGTTCGCTGCCGTCCGTTCACCCGCCCGCCTCGCCCGCCGCTCCCCTCTCCCTCTCCCCCGCCGCACCTTGCCCCGCCCTGCCCCACCCCGCCGAGTTCTCACACCCTCGACCCCCTGGGAGCCCCCGATGCTCTTCAACCCGCGCACCTACGACCCCGCGCAGTTCGACGAGCCGACCCGCCGGCTGCTGCGCGCGACCGTCGACTGGTTCGAGTCCCGCGGCAAGAAGGCGCTCATCGACACCTACATCGACCGCGCCTGGTACGGCGACTTCATCGAATTCGCCGCCCGGGAGGGCCTGTTCGCGGAGTTCCTGACCCCGTCCGCAGCCGATGCCGACAAGCGCTGGGACACCGCGCGGATCGCCGAGCTGAACGAGATCCTCGGCTTCTACGGCCTCGGCTACTGGTACACCTGGCAGGTCACCATCCTGGGCCTCGGCCCGGTCTGGCAGAGCGAGAACGAGGCCGTCCGGGCCCGCGCCGCCAAGCTCCTCGCCGAGGGCCACGTGATGGCCTTCGGCCTGTCCGAGCGCACCCACGGCGCCGACATCTACTCCACCGACATGATCCTCACCCCGGACGGGGAGGGCGGCTTCACCGCGACCGGCCCCAAGTACTACATCGGCAACGGCAACGTGGCCGGCCTGGTCTCGGTGTTCGGCCGCCGCTCGGACATCGAGGGCCCCGAGGGCTATGTCTTCTTCGCCGCCGACAGCCGCCACGACGCGTACCACTTGGTCAAGAACGTGGTGAACGCCCAGATGTACGTCAGCGAGTTCCGCCTGGAGGACTACCCGGTCCGGGCCGAGGACGTGCTGCACACCGGGCAGGCTGCCTTCGACGCCGCGCTGAACACCGTCAACGTCGGCAAGTTCAACCTCTGCACCGCCTCGGTCGGCATCTGCGAGCACGCGATGTACGAGGCCGTCACGCATGCCCACAACCGGGTGCTGTACGGCCGCAAGGTCACCGACTTCCCGCACGTGCGGCGGGAGTTGACCGACGCCTACGCCCGCCTGGTGGCGATGAAGCTGTTCAGCGCGCGGGCCGTGGACTACTTCCGCACCGCCTCCGCCGAGGACCGCCGCTACCTGCTCTTCAACCCGATGACCAAGATGAAGGTCACCACCGAGGGCGAGAAGGTCATCGACCTGATGTGGGACGTCATCGCGGCCAAGGGCTTCGAGGCGGACACCTACTTCGACAAGGCCGCCAAGGACATCCGCGGCCTGCCGAAGCTGGAGGGCACGGTTCACGTCAACCTGGCGCTGATCCTCAAGTTCATGGGCAACTACCTGTTCGCGCCCGCCGAGTACGCGCCGGTGCCGACCCGGCTGGACGCCGCCGACGACGCCTTCCTGTTCCACCAGGGCCCGGCCCGCGGCCTCGGCGCGATCCGCTTCCACGACTGGCGCGCCGCCTACGACCGGCACGCCCAGCTGCCGAACGTCGCCCGGTTCCGCGAGCAGGCCGACGGCTTCTGCGAGCTGCTGCTCAAGCACGCGCCGAGCAAGGAGCAGCAGGCCGACCTGGACTTCCTGCTGGAGATCGGCCAGCTGTTCGCGCTGATCGTCTACGGCCAGCTGGTGCTGGAGCAGGCCGAGCTGACCGGCCTCGACGCCGACGTCCTGGACCAGGTGTTCGACGCGCTGGTCCGCGACTTCTCCGCGCACGCGACCGAGCTGCACGGCAAGGCCTCCGCCACCGAGGAGCAGGCCGCCTGGGCGCTGGCCCACGTGCGCCGCCCGGTGGCGGACGCCGAGCGCGCCGCGAAGGTGTGGGCCCGGGTCGAGGCGCTCTCGGGCGCGTACGAGATGCAGCCGTGACGCAGCCGTAGGTCCGGCGAGGACCAGTACGACTCCGGGGGTGCCGGTCGGCGGACCGGCACCCCCGGACATCTCCGGCATCTCCGGAGCCCCCGGCCCCTGGACCTCCCCGGTCGGGGCGGCGGGTTCAGCCGTCGCCGAGGCCCATGTCGCGGGCCCGGGCGACCGCCTCCGCGCGGGTGGCGACGTGCAGCTTCTCGAAGATGTGGGTGACGTGGTTGCGGACGGTCTTCTCCGCGACCACCAGCTCCCGGGCGATCCGCCGGTTGTCGTGGCCGCGCGCGACCAGGTCCAGCACCTCGGCCTCGCGCGCGGTGAGGTCGGGGAAGAGCTGCCCGGCCTCGCGCATCTTCGCCCCGGCCAGCAGGGCGGTGATCCGCCCGGCGACCTCCCCGCCGAACACCGCGCCGCCCGCGGCGACCGTCCGGACGGCGTGCAGCACCTCCTCGCGCCCCGCGCCCTTGACCAGGTAGCCGCGGGCGCCCGCCTGGAGCGCGGCGAGCAGGTTGCCGTCGTCGTCCGACATGGTCAGCATCAGCACCGGCGGGGACTGGTCCTGGGTGGCGAGCCGGCGGACGGCCTCCAGCCCGGAGCCGTCGGGCAGGGAGAGGTCCATGATCACCACGTTCGGGCTGTGCCGGGCGACCGCTTCCGGGACGTCGGCGACCCGCTCGGCCTCGGCCACCACGGTGACGCCCTCGGCGCTCTCCAGCGCCGCCTTGAGCCCCTCGCGGAAGAGGGGGTGGTCATCGACGATCAGTACCCGAACGGGCTTGGCCCCGCCCGCCGGGCCGGAGGGTGCGACCAGCTGGTGTTCATCCACCCGGCCGACACTAGCAGCGGCGATCACGTGACTCTCCGTGGCATGCCCGGAGGTCGTCCGCACGGCGGCGGTGGCGCCCGCCGCCGTCCCGCCCGGGGCCCACCGCCGTCCCGCCCGGAATGCGTGACCGCTGCCTCAGGCGACCGGGACACCGGGCCGACCAGACTGGGAGCGAACGCCCTGGGACCGAACGCCCTGGGACCGAACGCTCTGGGGACAAGGCGCCGGCGGACCACGTCGCGGCCGGCGGAACACCCGCTGTCGAGAACCGAGGTGGTGCCATGATCACGGTCTCCGATCCCCCGCGCCGCACCCGGGCCGAGCGGCAACTGACCGCCGCCGCGGTCGTCACCGCACTCTGCTTCGTCTCCGCGACGGTGTGGATCTGCTACGTGCTCGTCCACCTCGGCGAACCGGGTGTCTCCCACCCCCGCGACGAACTCGCCATCCTGGTCTACGCCCTGCCGACCGCCGGAGCGGGCATGCTGCTCCACGCGCACCGCCCGGGCAGTCCGCTCGGCTGGGTGATGCTCGTCTACGCGCTCACCAACATCCTTCCCCGGGTGGCGGCCGCGCCGCTGTGGGTCGAGGTCCGCGACCCTGGCATCGCCGGCGCCGTGCTGGCCTTCGACACACTGCTCAGCGCGGTGAGGACGACGCTCATCTACGCGCTGCCGCTCTGGCTGCCGAGCGGACGGCTGACGACGCGGCGATGGTGGTGGTTCATCGGGGCCGTCGGCGTGTGGGTGACCGCCGAGGTGGCCCAGGGCCTCGCCTACCCGACGACGTACGGGCGGACCAATCCGCTGGCCGACAGCCCGCCGGCGCACCTCGCCGTGACCGTGGTCGACGGACTGGGCGGCCACGACCTGCTGATCAGCGAGTGCGTGCTCGGGTTCGTCACGCTGGTCCTGCTGTCCCGGCTGCTGCGGCCGGCGGCCGTCCCGGGGCGCGACGCGGCCGAGACCCGTCGGCACCGGCTGCGGGTGGCGGGCATGCTCGGGGCGTACGTGCTCTGGGTCGCGCTGCAGGACTTCTACATGCGCAACCGCGCCGACCACTACTGGCTCAGCTACTGGCTGTTCACCGCGGCGGGGGCGGTCTGGGCCGTGGCGATCGGCTTCCTGGTGATCCGGGACCACGGCTGGCGGCTCGACCGGGCGGCCCGCAGCGTCCTGATCGGGCTGTTGCTGGGCACCGGCGTCACCGGACTGTTCGTGGTGGCCGCCGCCGTGCTGTCCAACTCGCTGCTACCGGGGCGCGGTGGAGCCGCCCTGCTGCTGATCGCCCTGGTGTACGCGCTCGGCGCCACCCTGCCGAAGGCGGCGCGACGGGCCGTCGCCGTGGTGGACCGGCTGTACTACGGCGAACGCGCGCAGCCGTACCAGGTGCTGCGCACGCTCGCGGGGCGGGTGCGGCAGGTCGTCGACCCGGAGCAGTTGCCGGCGGCGCTGTGCGCGACCGTCGCCGAGGAACTCAAGCTGCCCGGCGTCACCCTGGCCGTCACCACCCGGGCCGGACGGCGCACGCTGGCCACCGCCGGGCGGCTGAACGGCCGCAGCCAGGGCTTCGCGCTCGTCCACAACGGGCTGCCGATCGGCGAGTTGACCGTCGGGCTGCGGACCGGCGAGGAGCGGCTGGCGGCGACCGACGTGGACATCCTGCGTTCGCTCGCCGACCAGGCCTCGCCCGCCGTCGCCTCCCTGCAGCTCCAGGAGGACCTGCTGGCCAGCCGGGAGCAGATCATCGCCGCCCGGGAGGAGGAACGACGGTGGCTGCGGCGGGACATCCACGACGGGCTCGGGCCGGCCCTGGCCGGCCTGCGGCTGCGGGTGGACAACGCGGCCTCGACGGCGGCGGACGGCGGGCTCGCGGATCCGCTGCGCACCGTCTCCGAGGGCCTGGGGATGGCGATCCAGGAGGTCCGCCGGATCACCGACCGGCTCGGGCCGGCGCCGCTGGGCGAACTCGGACTGGCCCGGGCGGTCCGGCAGCTGGCGGACAACTTCATCGGGGCGGGGCTGGCCGTGACGGTGGAGGTCTCGCCGGAACCGCTGCCGGAGCTGGCGGCGGCGGTGGAGGTCGCGGCCTACCGGATCACCGCGGAAGCGCTCAACAACGTGCTGCGGCACGCCCGGGCCCGGACCGCGCGGGTGACGCTCCGGGTGGACGACGAGGCGCTGACCCTGACCGTGCAGGACGACGGGGTCGGGTACCAGCGGGAGGCGGGGACCACCGAGGAACCGCCGGGCGGCGGGGTCGGCCTTCGGTCGATGGCCGACCGGGCGGCGGAGATCGGTGGCTGCTGCACCGTCGGACCGCTGCCCGAGCAGCACGGCACACAGGTGCTGGCGGTGCTGCCGCGCTCGGCGGCGGCCAACCGGTAGCGGGCCCGGCGGTGGCCGGGGGGGCGGGCGAGCGGGTGACAGCTGACAACTGACAACTGACAACCGACGGCTGACAACTAACAGCTGACAGATTTCAAAATCTGTCAGCTGTTAGTTGTTCGTTGTCGGCTGTCAGCTGTCGGTCGGAGGGGGTGGCGGCGCGGCGGGCTACTGGCCGGGCCCGCACCCGAACGGGCAGTCCTTGGGCGTGACCGTGCCGGGCTTCGACTCGGAACGCCCGGTCGACTCCGGGACGGGTCCGAAACAGGCCTTGCGCAGTGCCAGGGCTGCCGCGATCACGCCCGCCAGCGCTCCGGCCGTACAGATCACCCTGGTCGCAGTCGTCGAGGCAATCGCAGTGTTCGTGGACATGAGGTGGTACTCCTGGTTCTTCCGAGCGGCCGATCCGATCGATCAATCGCTCTGCCCACCACTGTGCGGACGGGACTGCCCCGTTTGCATGGGTTCGAGGTCCTGTTCAGGTCCCAGAACCGCGCCGACCCGGCCGCGCACGGCGGTCACCGGCCCGCCCGCACCGGCTCGCAGGACGTACCGCTCACCGGCCCGGAGGTAGACCAAGTCACCTGGGAACAGCGGTACTTCGCGGTCGGCGAGACCGAGGCGGGCGTCGGCGCCGGAGAGCAGCACCAGGAACGTGTCCACCGCGGTCACGGCATACGGCCCGTGCTGCCCACCGGGGGTGAGGAGCACGGTGTCGACGGCAATCCGCCGGGCGGACCGGACCGGACCGAGGAGTCGCGAACCGGCGCGCTGGGTGGGGATGTGGGCGACGGACAGGACGGGCCGGACGGTGAGCACGGCGGTCGGTGCGCCGCGCACGGCGGTGAGCCGGTGACTGCTCCCGGGCGGGTGGTGCAGCGCCTCACCCGGGGACAGGATCCGGCCGCCCGCGGACAGCCGTCCGGCCAGCACCACGGTGACCGACTCGACCGATTCGCAAGGGAGTTGCTCGACCCGAACGCCGGGCGGCAGGGTCTCGACGGTCAGCGCGGCACGGACGGACGGGCGGCGCTCGGGGTCGATCAGCCGCTGGTAGACGGGCGCGGTGCGCGGGACGGCAGCGGGGACGAGGATCACAGGTGGCTCCCGGAGAACGGTGAAGGGCGGGGCTAGCGGCGGTCAGGGCCGGTGGAGGTCAGAGCTGGTAGAGGTCAGGGCCGGTCGCAGTGTTCGGCGCGGCGGCGGGCGCGTGAGGCCCGGGTGCCGGCGCGGTGGCGGGGCACGGCCAGGGTGAGGCAGAGCAGTTCCGCACCGAGCGGGCCGCCCTCGATCCACAGGGTGCGGCCCTTGCGGGCCAGCAGTAGGTCGCCGTCCGAGGCCAAGTGGTCCGGCTGGTCGGCGAGTTGTCCGATGACGGCGGCGCCGCGCAGTACGTGCAGCACGGTCTCGGCATCGGGCCAACCGGGCAGGACGTGGTGGGCGCCCGGGCTCAGCCGCAGGTGGTCGAAGGCCTCGCACGCGCTGGTGAGCATGGCGCGACGGGCCAGCGAACGGATCCGGACCCGCTCCCCGTTCGGGCCGAGCAGGACCGTGGCGGAGCCGGTGTCGGTGGTGACGATCACTTCTGGTCACCTTCTTCGGGTTCTTCGGGTTCGTCGGGTTCTTCGCTGGAGGCTTCGGCTTCTCCGGCGGCCGGTTCGGTGGACGGTTCGGCGGACGGTTCGCCGGACGGGGGAACGGCCAGGACGGCGTGGAAGTACTCCAGCCCGGCCGTTCCGGCGGTCAGGACGGTCCGCGCGCCGAGCGGGAGCACGACGGCGGTGCCCTCGACCAGCGGCAGGCCGGTGTCGGCGCGCTCGGGGTGGTCGGGGTGCACGACGTCCTCCGGCAGGGTGGCGAGGCCGGAGCCCCCAGTGACGTACAGCGCGTGCTCGACGCCCTCGGCGGTCACCTCGGCGCTCCGTCCCGGTTCGAGCCACTGCAGGCCGACGGCGCGAAGCGGTCCCGCGAGCAGGCATCCGGGGTCGACGGCGGAGCCGCGGCGGCGCAGGTCGGTGATGACGGTGCCCGGCATGTCGGACGCTCCTTCGGTGCTGGGCGGGCTTTGCGGACCGCCTCTGCGCACCACGTTCCGCCGCCCGCCGTCCCGGTCGCACGGGGGTGTCGTCCCGCACCGCTCCCGGCCGCGCGGCCGTACCGTCCCGGGCCCGGACGCGCGTAGTCCCGGGCGGCACCCGTCGCGGTCCCGGGCCCGCGGCCACCCAGGTCCTGCCCCGGCCCTGCTCTGGTCCCGCCCCTGCCCCACCGGGCCCTGCCAAGCCCCCCGTACGGGCCCCCGCCAAGCCCTCAGCAGGCAGCCGCCGGACGGCCACCACCCTGCCCGGAGAGACGCCCGGAGCAAGGCCCGGGACCGGTGCACCGGACCGGCGTACGGTGGAACTCGGAGGCCGTGGAATGCACGTCACCGGAACCCACTTCACCGACCGCACCGAGGCGGGCCGCCGCCTGGCCGACCGGCTCGGCCACCTCGCCGGCCCCGGCACCGTGGTGGTCGCCCTGCCCCGCGGCGGCGTACCAGTGGCGGCCGAGGTGGCGGCGGCGCTCGGTGCGCCGCTGGACATCTGCGTGATCCGCAAGCTGGGCGTGCCGCACCAGCCCGAGCTGGGCATGGGGGCGATCGGCGAGGACGGCGTCCGGGTGCTGAACGAGCAGGTCATCCGGCTCGCCGGGGTGGATGACGGGCAGCTGGCCCAGGTGGAGCGGCGCGAGCGCGCCGAGTTGGAGCGCCGGGCCGTGCGCTACCGGGCCGACCGCCCGGCGGCCGACCTGCGCGGGCGCACGGTGGTCGTGGTGGACGACGGCGTCGCCACCGGCTCGACCGCCCGAGCCGCCTGCCGGATCGTCCGGGCGCGCGGGGCGGCGCGGGTGGTGCTGGCCGTCCCGGTGGCGCCGCGGGACTGGACGGAGCGGCTGTCCGAGGTCGCCGACGAACTGGTCTGCGTCGACACGCCGTCGCCGTTCTTCGCGATCGGCGAGTTCTACGCCGACTTCACGCAGACCGGCGACGAGGAGGTGCTGCGGCTGCTGGCCGAGGCCAGGAGCGAGCGGCCCGCCGGGGAGCCGGCCGACGGGGAACCGGCCGACGGGGAGCCACCCAGCGCGAAGCCGTCCGGCAGGCAGCCCCCCGCCGGGGAGGCGCCCGGGATCGACCGCGAGCTGCCTCTGGCCGTCGCCGGGGTCCGGCTGACCGGCCGGCTGACCGTGCCCGCCGGGGCGCGCGCCGCGGTGGTCTTCGCGCACGGCAGCGGCAGCGGCCGGCGCAGTCCGCGCAACCGGCACGTCGCCCGCCACCTGAACCGCCGCGGGCTGGGCACCCTGCTGTTCGACCTGCTCACCGAGGCCGAGGAGCCGGACCGGCGCAAGGTGTTCGACGTCGCCCTGCTCGGTTCGCGGCTGACCGCCGTGACCGAGGAGCTGGGGCGCACCGAAGGGGCCCGGGGGCTGCCGCTGGGGCTGTTCGGCGCCAGCACCGGCGCGGCCGCCGCGCTGTACACGGCCGCCGAACTGGGCCCCGCGGTACGCGCCGTGGTCTCCCGGGGCGGGCGGCCGGACCTCGCCGGGCCGGACGTGCTGGCCCGGGTGGACGCCCCTACGCTGCTCGTGGTCGGCGCGCTGGACACCACCGTGCTGGACCTCAACCGGCGGGCCCTGGCCCGGCTGGGCGGCGTGGGCGAGCTGGTGGTGGTGCCGCGCGCGAGCCATCTGTTCGAGGAGCCGGGCACCCTCGACCAGGCCGCTGAGCTGGCCGGGGACTGGTTCCTTCGCCACCTCCCGCCCGCCGACGGGCCCGGCCCCGAGGGCCGGTAGGTGCGGCTGCACAGAATTCCGCTGCACAGAATTCCGGCGATGACCGCCCGGAGACAGCACATTTTGCGCAGCCCGAGCCGGGATTTCCTGGCCAGCTTGTACACATTGAGCAGTGAAAAACCGATCTGTTGCCCAACCCCCAGGACAGGAGCAAGCTCTCCGCAACCGCACCGCCCACCTGTCGCCGTGCGGCCGCGATCCACGCGATCCGACCCGGCGGGCCGCAAGGCCCCCGAACACCCCCGGAAGCCTCAACGCCGAGGCCCTGACTGGAGGAACGAGCGATGACCCCGCAGTCCCACGCCCTTGAGCTGACCCCCGAGGAGCGCGAGGCCGGCCTCGACGCCGACCAGCTGCGCCGCCTCGTCGGCCTCGTCGAGCACGACCAGGCCTCCGACCCGTTCCCGGTCACCGCCCAGGACGCGGTCGTCTTCGTGGTCGGCAACGCCACCCAGACGGCCCAGTTCTACCAGGTCGTGTTCGGCATGGAGCTGGTCGCCTACTCCGGCCCGGAGACCGGCCGCCGCGACCGCAAGGCCTACGTGCTGCGCTCCGGCTCCTGCCGCTTCGTGATCAAGGGCGGCGTCCAGCCGGACAGCGCACTGCTGGACCACCACCGCCGGCACGGCGACGGCGTGGTCGACCTCGCCCTGGAGGTCCCGGACGTCGACAAGTGCATCGAGCACGCCCGGGCCAGCGGCGCCACCATCCTGGAGGAGCCGAACGACGTCTCGGACGAGAACGGCACCGTGCGCCGCGCGGCCATCGCCACCTACGGCGAGACCCGCCACACCCTGATCGACCGCTCCCGCTACCAGGGCCCGTACCTGCCGGGCTACGTCGTGGCGCAGAGCACCGTCACCCGCCCGGAGGGCACGCCCAAGCGCCTGTTCCAGGCCCTCGACCACGCCGTCGGCAACGTCGAGCTGGGCCGGATGGACGAGTGGGTCCAGTTCTACAACCGGGTCATGGGCTTCGTGAACATGGCCGAGTTCGTCGGCGACGACATCGCCACCGAGTACTCCGCCCTGATGTCCAAGGTCGTCGCCAGCGGCAACCACCGGGTGAAGTTCCCGCTCAACGAGCCGGCCATCGCCAAGAAGAAGTCCCAGATCGACGAGTACCTGGAGTTCTACACCGGCCCCGGCTGCCAGCACATGGCGCTCGCCACCAACGACATCCTCACCACCGTCGACGTGCTGCGCTCGCGCGGCGTCGAGTTCCTCAACACCCCGGACGCCTACTACGACGACCCGGAGCTGCGGGAGCGGATCGGCAAGGTGCGGGTCCCGATCGAGGAGCTGAAGAAGCGCGGCATCCTGGTCGACCGCGACGAGGACGGCTACCTGCTGCAGATCTTCACCAAGCCGATCGGCGACCGCCCGACCGTCTTCTACGAGTTCATCGAGCGGCACGGCTCGCTGGGCTTCGGCAAGGGCAACTTCAAGGCGCTGTTCGAGTCCATCGAGCGCGAGCAGGACCGTCGCGGCAACCTGTGAGCGTCGGCCTACCCTGATTGACGGCGGCCCTGACGGACGTTCGAGGCGTCGAGGAGGAGCACGGAGATGGCGTACTACCGGCAGCTGGGCAACATCCCGCCCAAGCGGCACACCCAGCACCGCACACCCGAAGGCGGGCTGTACTACGAGGAGTTGATGGGCGAGGAGGGATTCTCCTCCGACTCCTCGCTGCTCTACCACCGGGGCATCCCCTCGGCGGTGGTCAACGCGGTGCCGTGGGAGCTGCCCGACCAGTCCACGGTGCCCAACCATCCCCTGCTCCCCCGCCACCTCAAGCTGCACGAGCTCTTCGCGGACCAGGAGTGGAAGTCCGCGGACGTGGTCGGCAGCCGCCGGCTCGTCCTCGGCAACGGCGACGTGCGGATCTCGTACGTCGCCGCCGGGGCCCCGAGTGAGCTGTACCGCAACGGACTCGGCGACGAGTGCGTGTACGTGGAGTCCGGCGCGGGCACGGTCGAGACGGTCTTCGGCTCGATCGAGGTCGGCCAGGGCGACTACGTGATCATCCCGCGCGCCACCACCCACCGCTGGGTGCCGACCGGGGACGAACCGCTGCGCGCCTACTGCATCGAGGCCAACAGCCACATCACCCCGGTCAAGCGCTACCTCTCCAAGTACGGGCAGCTGCTGGAGCACGCACCGTACTGCGAGCGGGACTTCCGCGGACCGGTCGGGCCGCTGGTGGTCGACGCCGACGGCGACGTCGACGTGCTGGTCAAGCACCGCGGCCCGACCGGGGTCTCGGGCACCCGCTACACCGTGCCGCACCACCCCTTCGACGTGGTCGGCTGGGACGGCTGCCTGTACCCGTACGCCTTCAACATCCGGGACTTCGAGCCGATCACCGGGCGGATCCACCAACCGCCGCCGGCCCACCAGGTGTTCGAGGGCAACAACTTCGTGATCTGCAACTTCGTTCCCCGCAAGGTGGACTACCACCCGCTGTCGATCCCGGTGCCGTACTACCACGCCAACGTGGACAGCGACGAGGTGATGTTCTACTGCGGCGGCGACTACGCGGCCCGCAAGGGCTCCGGCATCGCCCAGGGCTCGATCTCGCTGCACCCGGGCGGGCACACCCACGGGCCGCAGCCGGGCGCCTACGAGCGCAGCATCGGCGTGGAGTTCTTCGACGAACTGGCCGTCATGGTGGACACCTTCCGCCCGCTGGAGCTCGGCGAGGGCGGGCGGGCCGCCGAGGACCCCAACTACGCCTGGACCTGGGCGGGTCGGGGGCCCGCGCGATGAGCACCGACGGCTCGCCGGTCCCGGAGCTGTTCCGCGGGCTCTTCGACGACGCGGCGGTGTTCCCCCCGGGGAACCTGCCGGTCGCCGAGGCGGTGCCCGCGCACCGCGTCCACCGCACGGCCTGGTACGCCGACGCGGTCGGCCCGTTCCTGTGCGGGGCGGGCCGGTTGGGCGAACTGGCCGCGGCGGTGGCGGGCACCGGGCCGCTCAGGGTCGGGCTCGTGCTGCCGGGGGGCAGCAGCGAGCTCGGACCGGCGCTCACCGCCGCCGCACCGTTCGAGCTCGCGGGCGTCGAGCTCGCCACCCGGGACGTGCAGGAGGCCGTGGCCGAACTGGACCGGCTGCTGCCGCCGGACGTGCCGGCCGCCGTCGAAATGCCGCGCGAACTCCTGCGCGGGGACGGCCTGGACGAGACCCTGGACGCCCTGGTCGACAGCGCCTACCGGGCCAAGTTCCGCACCGGCGGGGTGGTGGCGGAGGCGTTCCCGGACGAGGACGAACTGGCCGCCTTCCTCACCGGCTGCGCCCGCCGCGGCCTGCCGTACAAGTGCACGGCCGGACTGCACAACGCCGTCCGGCACACCGACCCGGTGACCGGCTTCGAGCACCACGGCTTCCTCAACGTGCTGCTGGCCGCCCAGGAGACGGACCGCGCGGCAGCGGCCGAGGTACTGGCCGAACGCGACGGCGAGGTACTGGCCAAGGCCGTCCGCGCCCTGACCGGGCACCAGGTTACGGTGATCCGCAACTCGTTCACCGCGTTCGGCACCTGCAGCGTCGCCGAACCCCTGGACGACCTGGCCGCGCTCGGCCTGCTGTCGCCCAGTCCACTCCTCCAGGAGGACCGTTGAGCACCCCCCGCAGCTGGCTGACCAGCGCCCAGGACTCGCCGTTCGGCGTGCACAACCTGCCGTACGGCGTCTTCACCGCGGCCGACCGGCCCGGGCGGCGCCGGATCGGCGTGCGCGTCGGGGACTTCGTGCTGGACGCCGGGGCGGCCGCCCGCGCGGCCGGGGCGCCGTCCGTCCTGCTGGACGCGGACTCGCTCAACCCGCTGATGGCGGCCGGGCGTTCGGTCTGGACGCAGGTGCGCGCCGACCTCACCACCTGGCTGACCGACGAGTCCTTCCGGGAGGCGCTGTCGCCGGCGCTGCTGCCGGCCGACGAGGTCGAACTGCACCTGCCGTTCGAGGTCGCGGACTACGTCGACTTCTACGCCTCCGAGCACCACGCCACCAACCTGGGCCGGATCTTCCGCCCGGGCTCGGAGCCTTTGACGCCCAACTGGAAGCACCTGCCCATCGGTTACCACGGGCGGGCGGGCACGGTCGTGGTCTCCGGCACCCCGGTGGTGCGTCCGCACGGGCAGCGCAAGGCGCCGGCCGACGCCGCGCCCAGCTTCGGGCCGACCCGGCGG
Organism: Kitasatospora sp. NPDC029367; assembly: GCF_055569135.1. Lineage (NCBI taxonomy): Bacteria > Bacillati > Actinomycetota > Actinomycetes > Kitasatosporales > Streptomycetaceae > Kitasatospora > Kitasatospora sp. NPDC029367. The sequence goes on along the minus strand of NZ_JBVHYH010000001.1, from coordinate 108,410 downwards.
CTGGACATCGAGGCCGAGGTCGGCTTCGTCGTCGGCACGCCGTCCGAGCTGGGCCGGCCGGTCGTGCTGAACGACTTCCGCGAGCACGTCTTCGGCGTCTGCCTGCTCAACGACTGGTCGGCGCGCGACATCCAGGCCTGGGAGTACGTGCCGCTCGGCCCCTTCCTGGGCAAGTCCTTCGCGACCTCGGTCTCGCCGTGGATCGTGCCGCTGGACGCGCTCCAGCACGCCCGGGTCACGCCGCCGGAGCGCGACGTCGAGCCGCTGGCGTACCTGGACGACCGCGGTGGCGAGCCGTGGGGCCTGGACCTGGCCATGGAGGTCCGGCTGAACGGGCACCTGGTGTCGCGGCCGCCGTTCGCCTCCATGTACTGGACGGCGCAGCAGCAGCTGACCCACATGACCGTCAACGGCGCCTCGCTGCGCACCGGCGACCTGTTCGCCTCGGGGACGGTCAGCGGGCCGGAGCCAGACACCCGCGGCGCGCTGATCGAGCTGACCTGGAACGGCGAGGAGCCGCTCAAGCTGCCGGACGGCACCACCCGGACCTTCCTGGAGGACGGCGACGAGGTCGTCATCACGGCGACGGCCCCGGGGCCGGACGGCGTGGTGGTCGGCTTCGGCGAGGTCTCGGGGCGGGTGCGGGGCTGACAGATAACAAATAACAGACGACGGATAACAGCTGACAGATTTCATCATCTGAAATCTGTCAGCTGTTCGTCGTTCGCCGTCCGTCCCTCTCCGTCTGCCCCTCCCCGCTCCGCGCCGCCTACAGCCCGGCGCCGCCCGTGGCGTCGATGACCCGCCCGGTGACCCAGCGCGCATCGTCCGAGGCAAGGAAGGCGACGATGTCCGCGATGTCCTCCGGCTGCCCGACCCGGCCGAGCGCGGCGAGCGAGGCCGCGTGCGCCTGCGCCTCCGGGTTTCCGCGCAGCCAGCCCGCGTTGACGTCGGTGTCCACCACGCCGGGCGCGACCGAGTTCGCCGTGATCCCGCGCGGGCCCAGCTGCTTGGCCAGGTTGAGCGTGAAGGTGTCGAGCGCGCCCTTGGTCGCGCCGTAGGCGATGATCTCCGGCATCGCGAGCCGGGCGGCCCCGCTGGAGATGTTGATGATCCGGCCGCCGTCCCGCATCCGCTCCAGCCCGTGCCGCACCACGAAGAACGGCGCCCGGACGTTCACCGCGAACACCTCGTCGAAACCCTCCTCGGTCAGTGCCGCGAGGTCCGAACTGCGCCCGATCCCGGCGTTGTTCACGATGATGTCGACCCCGCCGCCGGGCGCATGCGCCCCGATCTCCGCGTCGAAGGCCGCCCAGAGCGCGGCCGCGCCCCCGTGCCGCCCGAGTTCGGCGCGCAGCGCGAAGGCCCGCCCGCCGTCGGCCCGGATCCCGTCGACCACCTCCCGCACCGCCGTCTCATCCCGGGCGTAACCGACCGCGACGACGGCACCGTCGCGTCCGAGCCGGCGGGCGATCGCCCGACCGATCCCCCTGCTGCCGCCGGTGACCAGTGCCACCTTGCCCTCGAGTCCGTACGTACCCATGACCGAGCCCCTCCTGCTACGTCGACACTTCTTGAGCGATCGCTCAAGAAAGAACCTAGCACACACTTCTTGAGCGACTGCTCTAAAATCCGATCCATGACCGAGGCAGCGACACCCGACAGCGCGCCGGCGGCCGGCCCGGCCCCCCGCCCCCGACGCGGACGGCCGCCCGCCTTCGACCGGGAGGAGGCCCTGTCCGCCGCGACCCGGCTGTTCTGGGAACGCGGCTACGAGGCCACCTCCGTCACCGACCTGACCGCCGCCATGGGCATCCGCCCCGGCAGCCTCTACGCCGCATTCGGCGACAAGCGCTCGCTCTTCGAGGAGGTCGTCCGCCGGTACGGCCAATCCCCGGTCGGCGCGTTCGTCGGCGTCGCGCTGGCCGAGGAGACCGGCGCCCGGGCCGCCTTCGCCCGGATCCTGCGCGAGGCCGCCGCGATCTACCCGGACCCGTCCCACCCGGCCGGCTGCCTGGTGATCAGCGCCGCCACCAACGTCACCCCACAGGACGCCGGGGTCCAGGCCCTCCTACGCGACCTGCGCAACCGGAACCGGCAGGTCTTCGAGGACCGGCTGCTCGCCGCCCGGCAGGACGGCGAACTGCCGCCCGGGGCCGACCCGAAGGCGCTGGCCGGGTACATCGCCACGGTCATCCAGGGGATGTCCCAGCAGGCCCGCGACGGCGCCACCGCCGAGGAGCTCGGCCGCATCGCCGAACTCGCCCTGCGCGCCTGGCCGTAGCCACCTGCCGTAGCCGTGCGCCACAGCCGCCTGCCCCGACCGCCCGCCACGACCGCGGCCACAACCGCCACCCCTGCCGCCCCGCTCCCGGGCCGCGGCGGGCCCGGGCGGCCTCGTGATCACAACGGCCCAACCGCCCCGGTACCGTGGACCGCGGCAGGCGAGATCACCGAGGGAACGGGAGCGGTTCCGATGAGCGCAGCGGCGGCAGAGGCGGCAGCGGTCCAGCAGGCCCAGGAGGTCCAGGCCGCCCTGGACCGCGACGGCGGCCTCGGGCGGATCGTGCTCAACCGTCCGCGAGCCCTCAACTCCCTGACCCACGGCATGATCACCACCATCCGGACGACGCTGGACGACTGGGCCGCCGACGACCGGGTGCGCACCGTCGTCCTGACCGGCGCCGGTGAGCGCGGCCTGTGCGCGGGAGCGGACCTGCGCGCGATGCACGCCGACGTCACGGCCGGCGGCGCCGGCACCCGCGCCTTCTTCCGCGACGAGTACCGGGTGAACGCGCTGATCGCCCGCTACCCGAAGCCCTTCGTCGCGGTCATGGACGGCATCACCATGGGCGGCGGCATCGGCCTGTCCGCCCACGCCGCGCTGCGGATCGTCACCGAGCGCTCCGTGATCGCGATGCCCGAGACCCGGATCGGGCTCGTCCCGGACGTCGGCGGCAGCCTCCTGCTCGCCCGCGCCCCGGGCGAGTTCGGCACCCATCTCGGGCTCACCTCGGCCTCGATCGGCCCCGCCGACGCGCTGCTGTGCGGTTTCGCGGACCACTACGTCCCGTCCTCCCGCCTGCCCGAGCTGCTCGACGCCCTCGCCGGTGGCGCCGATCCGGCCGCGACCGTCGCCGCCCACGCCGAGCCCGCGCCGACCGCCGGAACCACCGGGACCGCTGGATTGGCCGCTCAGCGGGAGTGGATCGACACCTGCTACGCGGCCGACACCGTCGAGGAGATCGTCCGGCGCCTGCTCGACTCCGGAGTGCCGGAGGCGAAGGAGGCCGCCGAGCTGCTGCTCGGGAACTCCCCCACCGCCGTCAAGGTCACCCTTGCCGCACTGCGCCACGCCCGTACGCTGCCCTCGCTGGAGGCCGCGCTCGACCAGGAGTACCGCATCTCCTGCGCCGCACTGGACCGGCCGGACCTCGCCGAGGGCATCCGTGCCCAGGTGATCGACAAGGACCGCGATCCGCAGTGGTCGCCGCGCACGCTCGCCGAGGTGACGGAGGCCGAGGTCGCGAGCTTCCTCGCCCCGCGCGAGGGCGACGAGTTGGGCCTCGCCTGAGCGGCCTGCCCTGCCAGCGCACACCTGCTCCGCGGAAGTCCTGATCCCCGGAACGCCTGGAGAATCTCAATGACCGTGTCAAGCCGTCTGCGTGACCGGCGGAGCGGAGGTGAACAGCCTGTTGTCTCGCAGCATCGCCCAAAGCACGTCGACCCGGCGGCGGGCCAGCGACAGCAGCGCCTGGGTGTGGTTCAGTCCCTCGCCGCGCTTCTTGAGGTAGTAGTCCCGCGAGGGGCCCGGGCGCATCATCGCGGACTGCGCGGACATGTAGAACAGCCAGCGCAGGCGGCGGTTGTAGCGCTTGGGCCGGTGATAGTTGCCGGTGCGGCGGCCGGAGTCGCGGGGCACCGGTGCCAGGCCGGCGTGCGAGGCGAGACGGCCGGCGTCCCGGTAGCCGGACAGGTCACCGGCGATGGCGACGAACTCGGCGCCCAGGATCGGGCCCATGCCGGGCAGCGACTCGATGATCTCGGCGCGTTCGTCGGTGCGGAAGGTGCCGCGGATCTCCCGGTCGTTGTCCTTGATCCGCTCGTCCAGGGCCAGGAGCTGGTGGGCCAGGTCGCACACCAGCTTGGCGGCCCGGGCCTCGCCGGGCAGGGCGGTGAGCTGGGACTCGGCGGCCTCCACCGCTTTGGCGGCGACCACGTCGGCGCCGCGGACCTTGCGGCGTTCCAGCCAGGTGGTCAGCCGCTTGACGCCGATCCGGCGCAGGGCGGCCGGGGTCTGGTACTCGGTCAGCATGACGACCGGGCCCTTGGCCGCGGAGTAGTCGAAGGCCCGTTCCAGAGCCGGGCAGATGCCGACCAGCAGGTCACGCATGCGGTTGATCAGCCGAACGCGGTCGGCGATCAGGTCACGCCGGTAGCCGGTCAGCAGCTGCAGCGTCGACACCAGCTCCGGCGGTGTCTCGATCGGGGCGAAGTCCCGGCGCATACGGGCCTGGTCGGCGATGACCAGGGCGTCCTTGGCGTCGGTCTTGCCCTCGCCGCGGTAGGCGCCGGTCATCCGGTTGACGGTGCGGCCGGGCACGTAGACCACCTGCTGGCCATGGCCGATCAGCAGGGCCAGCAGCAGAGCCGAGGCCCGGCCGGAGATGTCCACCGCCCACCGCACCTCATTGGCCTTCTCCCGGGCGGCGTCGATGAGTTGGAGGATCTGCGACTCGTCGTTGATCACCTTCGTCGAGAACAGCGACCGGCCCTCGGCGTCGACCGCCACCGCCCAGTGATGCCCCTTGCCGGCGTCGATGCCGACCCATATCCGCTCGTGCGGCGTGCCCACGCCCATCGCTCCGTCCCATCGTGACCAGCACCCTCATGGCCCGAGAACACTCCGCCGACAGGTCCTTAACCAGCGATGACCGCAGCTCTCAATCAGCAGTCGGAGCGTCCCGGAGAACCGGGCGGCCATTCTCCAGGAGCCATCGAGGGCAACCACGCCATCAGCCACACCCGGTCCTCCCGGACCGACCAACATTCTTAAGGAACGCCATGACCCATCCGCTGCCGACGCGGGCGGCCACGGAGGTCTACCTGGTACGGGCGGCGCTGGGCCCGAGCTGCACGAGAACGCCGCCGACCACCTCCCGCTGATCGAGGCCTTCCGGCGGCAGGACCCGGAGGCCGGGCGGCTGCTCGCGGAGCACGTCCTGGAGTACACCGACCGCTCCGGCTGAGCAGTTCCGGCCCTGCGCCGCCTCCGACGCCCGCTACATCCGCGAGCACCTCTTCCACGCCGACCCCCAACTTCCCTCCCTCCCCGATTACTTGGACGACCGACGCCTCTCCGAGATCGTCGCCACTTCCCGCGGCGGCCACGAACCCCCGCGAGGTGTGATCTGCGAAGGTCTGCAACACGCCGACAGACACTCCCCGTTGATCGCCTCCGCCACCCGGCCGCACTCTCCTACGACCCGGCCCTCGGCTACAAGGTCGCCGTGATCGTCCGCAAGGGACTGCGCCGGATGTACGGTCGCAGCGCAGGACTGGACCCCCCTGTGCGCCGACGGCTTGGCCTCGGGGTGGACGCCGGGTCGGTCACGGTGGCCGCGTCGGCCCGCCGGGGCGAGGTCAAGGCCGAGACCCGTACGGCAGGCCGCGGAACGGTACGGCGTCCGGCTCCGAACCCCGCCGCCCTGGTGACCGGCGTCTCGCATGTCAAGACTGGCGCGGGACGGGGCGCGTCGTAGATCGTTGGGTGGTCAGGGCGCGCCCCTACGGCGGCGAGCAGTGGAATGGCCGAGCAGCGGATTGGAAGTACGGCGATGACCGAGAGCGAGACCGAGACCTACGAGACGATCCTGGTCGAGCGCAAGGGGCGGGTCGGGCTGATCACGCTCAACCGGCCGAAGGCGCTGAACGCGCTGAACACCCAGCTGATGAACGAGGTCGTGGCCGCGGCCACCGCGTTCGACCGGGACCCGGAGATCGGCTGTCTGGTGATCACCGGCTCGGAGAAGGCCTTCGCGGCCGGCGCCGACATCAAGGAGATGCAGGGCAACCGGTTCCCGGACGTCTACCTCGACGACTGGCTGGGCCCGTGGGACCGCCTCGGCGCGCTGCGCAAGCCCGTGGTCGCGGCGGTCGCCGGGTTCGCGCTGGGCGGCGGCTGCGAGCTGGCGATGATGTGCGACATCCTGCTGGCCGCGGACACCGCGAAGTTCGGCCAGCCGGAGATCAAGCTCGGCGTCCTCCCGGGCATCGGCGGCTCGCAGCGCCTCACCCGCGCCATCGGCAAGGCCAAGGCGATGGACCTCTGCCTCACCGGCCGGATGATGGGCGCCGAGGAGGCCGAGCGGGCCGGCCTGGTCGCCCGGATCGTCCCGGCCGACCAGCTGCTCACCGAGGCGCTGGCCACCGCCGAGACCGTCGCGGCGATGTCCACCCCGGCGGCGGTCATGCTCAAGGAGAGCGTCAACCGCTCCTTCGAGACGACGCTCGCCGAGGGCGTCCGCTTCGAGCGCCGGCTGTTCCACTCGGTGTTCGCCACGGCGGACCAGAAGGAGGGCATGGCCGCCTTCGCCGAGAAGCGGGCGCCGAAGTTCGAGAACCGCTGACGACCGGCAGGCGGTCGACGACCGGCCACAGCTGACGGGTGACAGCAAGGATGACAGATGACAGATTTCAGCGAACAGATTTCATCATCTGAAATCTGTTCGCTGAAATCTGTTTGTTGTCAGCTGTTCGCTGTCACCTGTTCGCCGTCAGCCCTCCTCCACCAGCACGGTGTTCAGCCGCGCCAACCCGCTGCGGGTGGCGGCGACCACGATGCGGTCGCCGGGGGTCAGCCGCCGGGTGCGGTCGGCGAAGCCCCAGTGCAGCTGGTTACTGCGGGCGAAGCGGACCGCGATGACCCGGACGCCGCCCGGGTCCTCCAGGTCGTGCCGGTTCAGGCCGATCAGCCCGCTGCCGTCCTCCACCGTCAGCTCGGCGATCAGCAGCGCGTGCCGGAACACCGAGAGCGTCCCGCGCACCTCACTGCCCATCAGCGCGGCGGCGAAGGCGGGCGCAGCCAGGTAGGAGACCGATCGGGAGGCCGCGTTGTCCAGCGTCTTGTAGAAGTGGCCGGCGAAGTTGTCGTCGAACAGCCGGACCACCACCCGGACCTCGGGGTTGCCGTGGCGCGCCTCCAGCGCTGCCTCCAGGTTGGTGGCGTCGTCCCCGCTGACCGCGACCACCGCCCGGCTGTGCTTCAACCGGGCCCGGCGCAGCTGCTCCTCGAACGGCCCGTCCCCCAGGACGACCGGAATGCCGAGCGCCCGGGCGGCGGCGATGCCTCGGGCCTGCGGGTCGCGCTCCAGGCAGACCACCGGCACCCCCATCTCGTGCAGCTGGGTCGCGACCCGGGTGCCGACGTTGCCGAGCCCGACGACGATCACATGGTCCCGGGTGCCGGCGCTCGGGTTGCGCGGCAGTCCGCGCCGTCCGGAGCCGAGCACCTCGACCACGATGGCGGTGGCGACCGGTGCGAAGGTGATCCCGCAGAGGGTGATCACCACCTGGGCGACTCGCTGCCAGGCCCCGCCCGTACCCGTCCCGGCGGCGATGTCGGCCTGCTGGTCGGGCTGGGCGGCGCCGGCCAGGTCGAGCAGGGAGATGTAGACCGTCCAGCCGAAGTCCCGGCTGAGGTACCAGAGCACGCTGAACGCCAGCAGCACGGCGGCGAGCGCGGTGAGCAGCACCAGCCGCATCCGGGCGCTGGTGAAGAAGCGCATGGTGTCGAGCACCCGCCAGCGCAGCCGCCGCGCCCAGCTGATCGGCTCCCCGGGCTCCATCCGCAGCGCCTGCAGGGCGGCGATCCCGCCCGGCGACTCCTCGGACGCGGAGCCGGACTCGCGCTCGGGCTCGGGCTCGGGCTCAAGGCCAGGGACCGGTCCCGGCTCAGGCGCCGGCTCAGGCTCCTGCTCCTGCTCGGGCCCCGGCGCCGCCTCGCGGCGGACCCCGCCAGGCCGGACCGGTCCGTCGTCACCGAACTCGGTGGCGAGCCGGACGAACTCGGCCGAGTCGCCCTCCTGTTCCGGTAGCAGGCGGATCTTGCTGAGGTCCTGCCGGTCGATGTGGTCGGCGACCACGCAGATCCGGTCCGAGGTGATGGCGTCGTCGAACGCGATGTGCAGGTAACGGCCGCCGATCTCCACCGAGTTGGGCCGGCCGAGCGCCGCAGCGGCGAAGGCCGGGGCGGCGGTGGCGGAGCCGGAGAGCGCGGCACCGTTCCTGAGCAGCCGTTCGATGTTCTCGCCGAGGCGCTGGTTGAACATCCGGAAGACGATCCGGATGTTCGGGTTGTGGCCCTGGGCGCTGAGCGCGGCGTGGATGTTCTCCTGATCGCTCCCCTCGACCAGGGCCAGGCCGCGGGCGGTGTCGACGGAGACCGCCCGCAGTGCTTCCTCGGTGATGTTCGGGTATTCGACGACGGCGGCGACGCCGGCGATCTCCTCGATCCGCGGTGCGTGGTCACGGGTGCGGTCGGTGACCAGGACGACGACCGGGACTTCGTAGTGCTCGACGAGTTCCAGGACCAGCCGGTGGGCCAGGGCGTTGCCCCCGCACACGATGTAGTGCTGGCTGATCGGCTCGACCGGAGGGGTCCCCCACCCTTCAGAAGTCATACCGCCGGATGGTATCGACGGCAGGTGACCGGCGGATGTCAATTCGGAGACTGCGATGACTCGAACGGACGTACCCGACGGGCGGTCCGGTGACGGTGCACGGAGGCTGGGGTTCGTTCTCCGCCCCCGACCACGAGGAGTTCGCCGCCGTGGCCCCTCCGATCATCACCCCCGACGGAACCCCGGTCCAGGGCCCGCTCGGCCTGCTCGCCAAGGCCGCCTGGCAGGTGCTGCTGGCCGCAGGGGTGGCCTCGCTCGGACTGGGGATCGTCGTCTTCGTCTGGCCACGGGGGACGCTGCTGGTGGTGGGCGTGCTGTTCGGCCTCTACCTGCTGGTCCTCGGCGTCGTGCAACTGGTCGCCGCGTTCGGCACCCACGCCACCACCGCCCTGCGGGTGCTGGCCTTCATCAGCGGCGCGATCAGCGTGCTGCTCGGACTGCTCTGCTTCCGCAGCGCGGTGCAGTCCCTGCTGCTGCTCGCCCTCTGGATCGGGATCGGCTGGCTGTTCCGCGGCATCACCCAGCTCGCCGCCGCGATCTCCGACCCGCTGATGCCCGCCCGCGGCTGGCAGGCCTTCGCGGGTGTGGCCAACACCCTGGCCGGCGTGCTGCTGATGGTCTGGCCGGTCGGCTCGATCGCCGCGCTGACCGTGCTGGCCGGGTGCTGGCTGGTGATCCTGGGCGTGGTCGAGATCGCGACCGCCGTCCAGGTGCGCGGCCGGGCCAAGCAGATCCCTTCCGGGGTCTGACCCGCCGGCACCGCCGGGGAGGCCGCGACCTTACGGTCGGCGTGCGTAGCCGAGCCGGAAGGTGGCGGCCTCCAGCCGTTCCGGGGTGAGCCGCACATCGGTGAGCCGCTCGGCGAGCGCGAACGCGGCCTCGGTGTGCAGTTCGCCGCGCTCGCCGTCCAGCCGGAAGCCGCAGGCCGTCAGCAGTTCGGGGGTGCCGGGGGCGTCGGCGTCGTTGCCGTGCCGCTGGTCCGGGAAGAGCGGCTCGAACTGCAGGCGGCAGTCGGCGCGTTCCCACCAGTTGAAGTGGTCCACCGCGTTGGCGTTGCGGAAGTGCGAGACCAGCCGGGTGCCCTCGGTGAGCCGGGAGATGACCTCGGGCAGGCTGCCGAGGTACCCGTACGGTTCGATCGCGAGGGCCCAGCCGTCGAGCTCGGTGACGGCGACGAGCAGCCGGTCCTCGTCCAGGTCGAAGAGTTGCTCGGCCTCCTCGTCCTCGCCGTCGTCGAAGGTCTCCCAGGCGGCGACGACCGCGTTCAGCCCGGTCACCTCCCGACCGGTCAGGGCGTCGAAGCGGGGCAGCAGTTCCTCACCGGTCATCGCCTGGACGTGGGTGAGGCAGTAGGCCTCGCCCAGGACGGGGTAGCGCTGGTCGAACCAGGTGAAGTCGGTGGCATGCGGAGCGGTCATGCGGTGATGCTGCCAGACCTCACCGACACCGCCCGACCCGCCCCTCCCCGGTCCAGCCGTCTCCGCCCCCGCCGGCTCCCCCGTTCCGCTCCGCGCCACCCCGTCACCCGAGGGCCCCGCTCAGCGCCAGACCGGCGCGTCCGTCCCCCAACGCCCGGGCGGGACGGCCCAGTCCCTCGGAGCGCCGTCGTAGCCGATCGGCGGCAGGGCGTACCGCAGCCGCCCGTACGCCGAGTCGGTCTCGGTGAGCCAGCGCGCCGGGTCGTACGGCTCGGCGCCCGGGAGCCCCGGTTCGGTCGGGCCGGTCAGGCCGGCCGGTCCGGTCCGTTCGGCCGGGATGCCGTGCATCAGCCAGGAGGCCGAGCCGACGAAGGAAAAGCGCAGGTGGCGGCCGCCGGGGCGGTGGGTGCGCTGCTCGGTGAGGGAACGCAGGACGGCGGCGGCGAGGAGGTAGCCGGTGCCGTGGTCGAGTGCCTGGGCGGGCAGCACGCCGGGCCGGCCGTCGGGTCCTGCCTCGTGGGCGGCGATCCCGACACCGGCCTGGACCAGGCTGTCGAAGCCGCGCCGTCCGGCCCACGGGCCGGTCCAGCCCCAGGCGCTGATCTGGGCGAGGATCAGGTCGGGCCGGCGGGCGAACAGCGCCTCGGGGGCGAGGCCGTAGGCGTCGAGGGAGCCGGGCCGGTAGGCGTTGACGACGACGTCGGCGGTGTCGAGCAGGCCCTCGAACGTGGCGCGGTCGGCCGGGTCGGCGAGGTCGAGGCGGGTGGAGCGCTTGCCGAAGCCGGTGTCGGCGTGGGCGTCCTCGGCCTCGGGCAGCCGGGGCGAGTCGATCCGCAGCACATCGGCGCCGAGCAGGGCGAGGGTGCGGGTGGCGACCGGTCCGGAGATCACCCGGCTGAGGTCGAGGACGCGGATCCCGGCGGCGGGCCGGTCCACCGGGGCCGCGGCGAGCGGGCGCACGGGCGCGGCGCCGATCGCCCGGCACTCCACCAAGGGGTGCGCGGCCGTGCTCACCGGCGCGACCGCCACGGCGAGCGCCCCAGCCGCGTACGCGCGCTCCTGTACCTGCTCGCCCGGCAGCTTGCCGAGCGTCTCGGCGAGCTGCTCGGGCCCGGCGTCCGGGGCGAGTCCCAGGACGGCGAGCAGCCGGTCCCGGTGGTGCGGGTAGTTGGCGTGGGTGCGGATCCAGCCGTCGGCGGTGCGCCAGAAACCGGAGAGCGGGGCGAAGCCGACCGGCTTGCGGCCGTCGATCTCCAGGTGCCGCTCGCTGACGAAGGAGGTGGCGACCGCCCCCTCCTCCACCCGGACCGCGGGGACGGCCCCGCCGCTGCGGAGCGCGGCGAGTTCGGCGGCGGCCAGCGAGCAGGCGGCCACCGTGGCCCGGGCGAACCGGCTCACCGGCAGGCCCGACGGCAGGCCGCCCTGCGGGCCGTGGAAGGCCACCCGGTCGAGGAGCTCGGCCGGCCCGCCGAGGGCGGCCCAGACCTCTGTGGTGGGGCGGTCGGCGGCGGGGCTGCCCGCGGGCCGGGGCTCGGGCCGGGCCCCGGGCTGCTGGGACCCGCGCCCGGGGGCCGACGCAAACTCGGGCGCAGACGCGGTCTCGGGCGTGGACGCGGGCTCGGGCGCAGACGCGGTCTCGGGCGTGGACGCGGGCTCGGGCGTGGACGCGGTCTCGGTCTCGGGCTCGGGCGTGGACGCAGACGCGGACTCGGACGCGGACTCGGACTCAGGCGGTGTCGGACGATCGGTCATGCCGCGCATTGTGCTCCGTATCCGGATCGCCCGCCGTGACGCACGCCATCGCACCCACCGGCCACCGGGCCGGGTAGCACCCCGGCGCCCACCCGGCCGTCCGCGCCGCCCCGCATTCCCGCTGGCCGGAGCAGGCCTGACGGACCAGCAGGCGGAGTCCGGCCAGCGGCGTCCGGACGCCGGGTAGGGTGCGAACAGCGGCCGCCACGGCCGACACACGGGGGCTGAGCGACAAGGGGGACGCATGCACACGATCCGCCGTCTGGACCTGGGCCACATCGTCCGGCCGGCCGCCGAGGTGGGCGGCCCCGAGCCGCGGGTGGAGCCGGTGCTCGCGTACCTGGTCCGCGGCCCGGGGTCGCTGCTGCTGTTCGACACCGGGATCGGCGCGGGCTCGCCGGAGACCGAGGCGCACTACCGTCCGTCCCGCCGCCCGCTGCCGGAGGCGCTCGCGGCGGCCGGCGTCGCGGTCTCGGACATCGACCTGGTGGTCAACTGCCACCTGCACTTCGACCACTGCGGCGGCAATCCGCTGTTCGCCGGAACGCCGGTGCTCGTCCAGGCCGAGGAACTGGCCACCGCCCGGCGCGGCGACTACACCATCGACGCCCTGGTCGACTTCCCCGGCGCCGTCTATCACGAGCTCGACGGCGAGACCGAACTCTGGCCCGGCGTCCGGGTGCTGCCCACGCCCGGCCACACCGCGGGGCACCAGTCGCTACTGGTCGAGCGGATGGACGGTTCCCGGGTGCTGCTGGCCGGGCAGGCGTACGACTTCGCCTCCGAGTACGGACAGGCGGTGCTGGCCCGGCAGGCCGCGCGCGACGGGGTGGCGGCGCCACTGCCCGGCTACCGGTCCTGGCTGGACAAGGTCGCGGAGCACCGGCCGTGTCACGCGATGTTCGCGCACGACCACGCGGTGTGGGCGTCGTCCGTCTGAGCGACGTGAAGCGGTGCGGGTTCAGCAGGTTCAGGGGGTTAAGAGGGGTTAGAGGGGTTAGAAGGTGAACCCCAGCGAGCGGACCCGGTGGTCGAAGCTGGACGGGACGAGCACCGGTTCGCCGACCGAGCGCGCCCCGGGCAGCCGGGTGAACAGCTCGCGGAACAGTGTTGTCATCTCCTGCCGGGCCAGGTGCGCGCCCAGGCAGTAGTGCGGCCCGCCGCCGCCGTAGCCGAGGTGGGGGTTGGGGGTGCGGGTGATGTCGAAGGCCTCCGGATCGGGGAAGACCGTCTCGTCCCGGTTCGCCGAGCCGTAGTACAGCGTGACCTTCTCCCCCGCCCGCAGCAGCGGGCCGCCGGGGCCGCCGAGCTCGTGGTCGACCGCGACGGTCCGGCGGAACTGGACGATCGGAGTGGCGTGGCGGACCACCTCGTCCACCGCCCCGGGGAGCCGGCCGTCCAGGTCGGCGAGCAGCAGCGCGCGCTGTTCGGGGTGGACGGTGAGCAGGTGCAGTCCGTGGGCGAGCGCGTTGCGGGTGGTCTCGACCCCGGCGACCAGCAGCAGCGAGAAGAAGGCGCCCAGCTCGCGACCGGTGAGCCGGCGGCCGTCCACGTCGGCGGTGACCAGCGCGGAGATCAGGTCCTCGGCGGGACGGCGCCGGCGCTCGCGGCCGATCGCGGCCACGAGGCCCTGCATCCGGGCGAGCGCCGCCAGGCCGCGCCCGGGCACCCGGAGCCGTCGGCGCAGCGGCCGGGCCACGCCGACGTCCGCGGAGTTGCGGTCGACCAGGTCGAGGATGGTGCGGCGGGGCTGCTCGGGGATGCCCATCATGGTGCAGATCACCTGGAACGGGAGCTGGGCGGCGACCGGGCGGACGAAGTCCTCGGGCCGGTCGCGCTCGACCGCGTCCACCAGGGCGGTGGAGACGCGCCGGACGTCCTCCTCGACCCGGCCGAGCAGTCGCGGGGTGAAGGCCTGGGAGACGATCCGGCGCAGCTGGGCGTGCCGGGGGTCGTCGAGGTTGACCATCGAGTCGCCGAACAGCAGCCGGACCCAGCGGGCCGGTTCGGGGGTGGTCACGCCGGGGGCGGAGCGGAAGACGGCGGGGTTGCGGCTCGCCTCGACCACGTCGGCGTGCCGGACCAGGGCGTGGAAGCCCCGGCCGGTGGCGCGGTCGCCGAAGTAGACGGGGGCGGGGCGGCGGCGCAGCTCGGCGAAGGCTGCGGCGCGGGCGGGGGCGGGTAGCTGCCAGAAGCGGGGGTCGGTGAGGTCGGGGGTGTCTGCCGCCGGGGCGGGGACCTCCGTCGGGGTGTCCATGGCCGTGCCTCCTGCTTCCGGTCGGGTTCGCTCCGACTCGTGCCGCTCGGTCAGGGGTCATTCCGACACGCACGTTCCGTACCGGAGTGTGCACATTTAGTGAGCAGGGAGTGCGCGTGTCAAGCCGGTTGGACCGTGGCGTGAAACGGTGCTACAAGCGGGTGATCGGTCGACCTGACGGGCCGGGCATGGTCTCACGGGCCGGGAGCGGCCATCACCGGAGGGTGCGGTACGGGCGGGGCGGGGTGGGTGCGACGATGAGTGCCATCGTGATGACCGACCGGATCCGCCTGCTGCGCGCCGCGGTCTTCGCCACGCTGTGCGTGGCGATGGCCGCCGCGGCGCACGTCGCCATGGCCGGGGCCGGGGTCTCGGCGCCGGTCCTGCTCGGCGCGTTCGGGGCGGTCCTCGGACTGACCTGGCTGCTGGCCGGGAAGCGGCGCGGGATCGGGGTCATCAGCGCCTGGATGCTCTCGGCGCAGGCCGCCCTGCACCTGTTCTTCGAACACGCCGCGACGCTCGGACGCGGGGGCGGCGGTCTGGGCCGGCTCGCCGGCACGGACTGGGCCGCCCTGCTGCTCTGCAACCCGGACCGGGCGGCCGACGGGCTCTCGCCCGCCGAGCTGGCCCGGATGGCGGGCATCGACCCGGACGTCCCCCCGACCGCGGGCAGCCTGCGGCCGATGGCGGGCATGCACCACGGGGCGATGACGGGGGCCGGGGTCGGGACCGGGGTCGGGCCCGCGAGCGGAGTCGGGACCGGGACGGCCGACGGGGCGGCCATGGACATGGGGATGCCAGGGATGCCGGGGATGCCCGGGATGACGGGCTCGCCGGGGACGGCGGGCATGCCCGGGACCGCGGACATGCCGGGGATGTCGCACGCGCTGCCGACTGGCCCGGCCCACGGGATGGCCCATGGGATGGCCCACGACATGGCGCACGGCATGTCTCCCGGGATGACCCTCGCCCACGTCCTGGCGGCGCTGGCCTGCGCCCTGCTGCTCTGGCGCGGTGACGCCGCGCTGGTCCGGGTGTTCGAGCTGCTCGCCGCCCTCGGGGCGGTCGTCGCCGGGGCGCTGCTGCTCCCGCTGCTGACGCTGTTCGCCCGCCCCTTCGGCTACCGGCCGCCGGTCGTCGCCCGGCCCGCCGACCGGCCGGACGGCCTGCCCCGGTCGGTGCTGCTCACGCATGCCGTCGTCCGGCGCGGTCCACCGGCGTTCGCCCTCGCCTGCTGACGCGCCCGACGCGCTCCTCCCCATCCGGCCGATGACCGGCCGGTGACCGGCCTGCTGCCGGAACCTCCGGGGCCTCGACGTCGGGCAGGTCGCCCCGCCGCTCCGCCGCGCCCCTGCGCCGTGCGTGCCGTCGGGGCCCGGGCCCGGATCCGCGACCGCCGACGCCTCCACGGGAGGTGCGGAGCGCCGCGCGGCCGGCCCATGGACGCCTGCGGTGCCGCTGTGCGCGGTGCCGCTCCCTGCCTTCCCCTCGGGACCTTCCCATGCCTCACTTCGACGGCGCTCCGGTTCGCACCGGCGCCACCGTCCTACCGTTCCGTGGCCTCCGGCGCCTCCGCCGCGGGGCCGACCGGGCCCTCCAGCCCCAGCCGGGCGGACAGTCCGGCCACCCACTCCGGCGCCGGCCCGTCGGCGGCGGCCGCCCGCACCTGGGCGCGCAGTCGCTCGGCCCGGTCCAGCCAGTCCCGGCAGCCGGCGCAGCGCGCCAGGTGCTTGTCCAGCCGGGTGCCGGGCAGGCCGCTCGGTTCGCCGTCGAGCCGGGCGGACAGAGCGGTACGGAACTGCGCGCATCTCATATGACCATCGTCCCGCACGGCGACCAGGGCGGTGCCGGCCGGGGCATCGCGGGCCGGGGCATCACGCGGGACATCGCGGGCCGGATCGGGAGCCGCCGTGGATGACGACCAGCTCACCGCACTCGCACTGGCCGCCCGCTCGGGCCGGGCGGCGGACGTCGAGGCCTTCGTCCGGGCGACCCAGCGGGACGTCTGGCGCTTCGTCGCCCACCTGACCGACGTGCAGTCCGCCGACGACCTCGCCCAGGAGACATTCCTACGGGCCCTGCGCGGCCTGCCTGCCTTCGCCGGCCGCTCCTCGGCCCGCACCTGGCTGCTGTCGATCGCCCGGCGCACGGTCATCGACCGGTACCGGATGGCCGCCGCCCGGCCGCGCTGCGCGGCGCTGCCGGACTGGCAGGAGGCGGCGGAACGGCAGGGCGGCGCCCCGACGGCCGGGTTCGAGGACGGGATCGCCCTCGGGGACCTGCTCGAACGGGTACCCGCCCAGCGACGGGAGGCCTTCGTGCTGACCCAGGTGGTCGGCCTGAGCTATGCGGAGGCGGCCGAGGTCGCCGGATGCCCGGTCGGCACCGTCCGCTCCCGGGTCGCCCGGGCGCGGGAGGAACTGGTCGCGCGCCTGCGGGCCGCCGAGGCCGGGGAACTCGCGACGGCCTGCTGAGGGGCGGGCGGGCGGCGGCTGACGGCGAACAGATAACAGCGAACAGATAATGGATAACAGATAACAGATTTCGAAATCTGTTATCTGTTATCCGTCTGCTGTC
Organism: Kitasatospora sp. NPDC029367; assembly: GCF_055569135.1. Taxonomy (NCBI): domain Bacteria; kingdom Bacillati; phylum Actinomycetota; class Actinomycetes; order Kitasatosporales; family Streptomycetaceae; genus Kitasatospora; species Kitasatospora sp. NPDC029367. The sequence continues at coordinate 91,725 of NZ_JBVHYH010000001.1, read as the reverse complement.
ATCTGTTCGCCGCCACCGGCCCCCGCCGAAAAATCCCCCAAGTGTTCGGAACTGGAGCCCTCCCGCCTCCGACTGCTGTACCGGACGCCGCCGCCGAGGCGGTGCCGGTACGGCAGCGGGGAACGGAGGACCATCATGCGAGCGCAACGCCCCTCGGCCGCCATTGACCTGACTGGCCATCAGATTGAACAGGTGGACCGGTGGAGCCTGGTCGTGGCCGCAGGGATGCTCTCGTTCGTCGCGATGCTCGACATGAACGTGGTCAACCTGGCGCTCACCGACCTGGCTTCCGGTCTGCACATCTCCGCCGGGGTCGCGCAGTGGGCCGCGCTCGGCTACCAACTCCCCCTCGTGGCGCTGCTGTTGCCGGCCGGGCGGTGGCTGGACCAGGTCGGCACCCGGTCCGCGCTGCTGCTCGCCGTCAGCTGCTTCGCGGCCTGTAGCGTGCTGGCCGCCCTTGCCCCGTGGGCGAGTTGGCTGATAGCCGCACGGCTGCTGCAAGGCGCCTTCGGGGCCGTCCTGTTCGTCCTGATGCCGGTCCTGGCCGCGACCTCCGTCCGGCCCGAGCTGCGCGGGCGGGCGATGAGCGTGCCCGCGACACTGGGGCCGCTCGGCGCCGTCACCGGGCCGGTGGTCGGTGGCCTGCTGCTGGACCACTTCGGCTGGCGGGCGGTCTTCCTGGTGAAGCTGCCGGTCTGCCTGGCCGCCGTGCTGATCGTGCACCGCCACGCCCCGCGGCGCGGTGGGCTCCGCCTGCCCGACCGGGGCTCGCTCGGCGACGCCGCCCTGATCGGCGCGGCCGTGGCCGCCGTACTGCTCGGGCTCACCCTGGCGCCGACGGCCCCGGCGTGGCTGCTGCTCGCGCTGCCCGCCGTCCCCCTGGTGCTGCGGTGGCTGCGCCGCCCGGGCGGGCGGCCGGTCGCCGAGGTGCTGCGGGCCGCCCGGACCACCGGGGTGAACGCCTCGGTGCTGGCACTCGCCGCCGGCTTCGCGGCCTGCCAGTACCTGCTGGTCCAGCAGCTGCGCGGCCCCCGGGGTGAGAGCGCCACCGCCACCGCGCTGACCATGCTGGCCTTCCCGCTCGGTATGGTGCTGGCCGGCCGGGTCGGCGGACGCCTGGCCGACCGCTGGGGCGCCCGCCCGACGGCGCTCACCGGCGCCGTCGTCACCACCTGCGGCCTGGCCTCGCTCATTCCGGTGGGCAGCGACTGGTCCGCCCTCGACATCGCCGTCCGGCTGGCCGTCGCCGGCGCCGGAATGGGCCTCAACGGCGGCCCGACCCAGGCCCTGGTGATGACCGCCGCCCCGCCCGGGAAGCTCGCCACCGCCGGCTCCGCCGTCCAACTCTCCCGCAGCCTGGGCTTCGCCCTCGGCCCGGCCCTGGCCACCGCCGCCGCCCTGGCGGGCGACCGCGCCACCACCGGCACCCACGCGGGCATCACCCTGGCCACCGTGGCCGCGGCAACCGCCGTACTGCTGCTCGCCCTGCACGGCCGCCGCCGCCCGCGGCCGTAGGGCCAGGCGGAGACCGAACACCGGAATACCCAGACACCGGAACACAGAGGCACCGGAACACCCAGACACCCGAACGCCGGAACCCCGGAACGCCCAGCACCGGAACGCCCAGCACCGGAACGCCCAGCACCGGAACACCGAGCACCGGACACCGCACACATCCGCCCCTTCGGAGGAGCACACCCATGACCGACACCGCCCCAGCCCCCTCCCCCGCTCCCACAGCGCCCGAGGCCCCGGCCGAGCCCCCGCGCTGCCCGTACGGGCACGACCGGCTCCCCAGCCCCGTCCCGCTGTACGGCGAGGCCTACAAGACCGACCCGTACCCGCTCTACGCCCGGATGCGCGAGGCCGGGCCGGTGCACCGGGTGGAGTTCCCGAGCGGCATCCACGCCTGGCTGGTCACCGGCCACCAGGCGGCCCACGCGACCCTCAACGACCCCCGGCTAGGCAAGAACCACAGCCTGGGCAACGAGAACTGGCGCCGGCTGGCCTCGATCATGCCGGAGCCGCAGCACTCCCAGCTCCAGGTCCACCTGCTGCACCAGGACCCGCCCAAGCACACGGTGATGCGCCGCCTGGTGCTGGACGCCTTCGCCCCGCGCCGGGTGGAGTCGCTGCGCCCGCGGCTGCGGGAGCTCGCCGACACGCTGGTGGACGGCCTGCCCGCAACCGGCGGCGCCGACTTGGTGGCTGGCTTCGCGGCCCACTACCCCTTCCGGGTGCTGGCCGAAGTCATCGGCCTGCCGCCCGAGTTGGCGGAGCGCTTCGACCGCGACTGGGGCAAGGTGGTCCAGCCGGTCGGCCCGCAGGACCCGGGTCGACCGGCGTACGAGGCGCGGCTGCGCGGATTGCAGACGTACATCGCCGAGGTGGTCGCCCGCAAGCGCGCGGACTGCCGGGAGCCCGGCTGGACCGAGGCCGAGGACCTGCTGGGCCGACTCGTCGCCGCCCACGACGCGGGCGAGTTGAGCCGTGAGGAGCTCGACTCGATCGTCTTCCAGCTGCTGGTCGCCGGCCAGGAGCCGGTCACCAACCAGATCACCACCATGCTGATCACCCTGCTGCGCCACCCCGCGCAGCTCACCGAGCTGCGCGCCTGCCTCGACGAACCCGGCCGACTGGCCCGGGCGGTGGAGGAACTGCTGCGCCACGACGCCGCGTTCGAGCTCACCACCTGGCGCTTCTTCGCCGAGGACAGCGACCTGTTCGGCACCACCGTGCCGGCGGGCGACTCGGTGATCGTCTCGCTCTGCGCCGCCAACCGGGACGACGCGCAGTTCCCGGAGGCCGACCGCCTCGACCTCGACCGCACGCCGAACGCCCACCTCGCCTTCGGGCACGGCATCCACTACTGCCCGGGTGCCGCCCTGGCCCGGGCCGAGCTCCAGATCGCCGTCCACACCCTGATCGGCCGACTGGACGGGCTGCGCCCGGCCGGTGCGCCCGGGGACGGCCTGGACGAACTCGCCTGGATCCCGGCCGTCCTGGCCCGTGGGGTGAACCGGCTGCCGGTCGCCTACGACCGGCGCCGCTGAGCACCCCGGCCCTCACCTGACGCCCCGCCCCTCACCGCACCTCCGCACCTCCCCACCACACCTACCCACCAGCCCTACCGCCGTCCCCGGAGGAGATCCATCATGCCGCCCGCCGGCACCGCCCCCCTCGTCACCAGCACCCCCGGGCAGCCGTCGACGGCGCAGCTCGCCGCCCGCGTCCTTGACCTGCTGCTGCCGCACCGTCGCGCCTCCGACCCGGAGTTCGACGCCCGGCCCGAGCACTTCCCCTTCCAGCTGGCGCAGTTGGCGGACTTCATCGCGGCCGGTGAGCCGATCGTGTTCACCCTCCCGGGCTTCCCCTGCAAGTCTCCGAACCCGGCCAAGGTGCTCGGCCACCTGCCCGACGAGGGCGAGCGGCTGTCGCTGACCTTCCTGGACGAGCTCTGCGAGCGAATAGGCCGGATCCACCCGCCCGGTGCCCGGATCCTGATCTGCTCGGACGGCCACATCTTCGGCGACCTGATCGACGTCCCGGACGACCACATCGACGAGTACTCCGACGAGTTGACCGCGATGATCGAGCGCGAGGGCCTGCGCCACCTGGACACCTTCGACCTGCGGGCGGTGCTCGGCGACCTGCCGTACGACGAGAAGCGCGCCCGGGTGCACGAACGGTACGCGCCGAGCGTCGAGGAGTTGCGCGAGCAGGTGCTGACCGAGCAGGAGACCCTGCGGCTCTACCGGGGCATCACCCGTTTCCTCACCGAGGACGCCGTGAACTTCCCCGGCACCAGGTCGGCCCTCCAGCGGGAGTGCCGTCGGCGCGCCTACGGGGTCATTCAACGCAGCCGGGCCTGGGGCGAGTTGATCGCCGAGCAGCACCCCCGGGCGGTGCGGCTGTCGATCCATCCGCAGCCGGCCGGGGCGCCCAAGTTCGGCATCCGGCTGCTGGCCGCCGCCGACGCGTGGATGACGCCCTGGCATTCCGCGGTGCTCCACCGGCCGGACGGCGGCTGGGAGTTGCGGCGCAACGAGGAGGCCGAACGGCTCGGCCGGCCGGTGCTGCGCAACGGCCGGCCGAGCCACTACGAGGGCTACCCGGACAGGCCCTGAGCCCCGTACCGCCCCGGCACGGTGGATCCGGTCGGGGCGGCTTCGGCCAGGGCGGAACCCGCCGGGGCACGGTGGTCGAAGGCGATCAACGGGTCCCCGGTGAGCGGGTGCTCGACCACCGCGGCCCGGACGCCGAAGACCTCCGCCAGCAGCTCCGGCGTCAGCACCTCGCGCGGCGCCCCGGAGGCCACCAGGGCGCCGCGGTGCAGCACGTGCAGCCGGTCGCAGACCGAGGCCGCGGCGTTGAGGTCGTGCAGCGCGACCAGCGTGGTGCGGCGCTGTCCCCGTAGCAGGGCGAGGAGTTCGACCTGGTGGCGGACGTCCAGGTGGTTGGTCGGCTCGTCCAGCACCAGGACGTCCGGCTGCTGGGCGAGTGCGCGGGCGAGCAGCACCCGCTGCCGTTCGCCGCCGGAGAGCTGGGCGAATCGGCGGTCGGCGGCCTCCGCCATGCCGACGCGGAGGAGGGCCTCGGCGGTGATCCGGTGGTCCTCGGGGTCGTCGGCCGCGAAGGCCCGCTTGTACGGGGTGCGGCCCATCGCGACCACCTCCCGCACGCTCAACTCGAAGTCTCCGCCGCGCTCCTGGGGCAGTGCCCCGATGTGCCGGGCGGACTCGGCGGGCCGCATTCCGGCCAGGTCCCGCCCGGCCAGCAGCACCCGGCCGGCGCTGGGCCGCAGGTGCCGGTAGACGGTGCGCAGCAGGCTGGACTTGCCGCTGCCGTTGGGCCCGACCAGTCCGGCGATCTCGCCCTCCTCGGCGACCAGGTGGACCCCGGCCACCACGGTGCGCCCGGCCAGGGTGACGCTCAGGTCCTCGACGGCGATCCTCAACTGCGCTCCAGTCGTCGGTCCAGCAGGTAGAGCAGGGTGGGGGCGCCGAGCACGGCGGTGACCACGCCGATCGGCAGTTCCTGGCCGTCCAGGGCGGTGCGGGCCACCGTGTCGACGACGACCAGGAGCACCGCCCCGGTGAGGGCGGACAGCGGCAGCAGGCGCCGGTGGTCGCCGCCGACGAGCAGCCGGCAGACGTGCGGCACCATCAGCCCGACGAAGCCGATCGCCCCGGAGACGGCGACCAGCACCCCGGTGAGCACGCTGGTGACGACGAAGACCTCTCGGCGCAGCCGGGTGACGTCCACGCCGAGTCCGGCGGCCGTCTCGTCACCCATCAGCATCGCGTTGAGCCCGCGGGCCCGCGCCTGGAGCAGGGCCAGGCCGAGTGCCACGGCGGCCACCGGGACGGCGAGTTGGGCCCAGACGGCGCCGCCGAGGCTGCCCATCAGCCAGAACAGCACGCCCCGGGTCTGCTGTTCGTCGCTGGTCTGCAGGACGAGGTAGCTGGTGATGCCGCCGAGGAACTGGGCGATGCCGATGCCGGCCAGCACCAGGCGCAGCGGGGAGAACCCGCCGCCGCGTCGGGCCATCAGCCAGACCAGGGAGAACGCGGCGAGCGCCCCGGCGAAGGCGGCGAGTGAGACGGTGAGTCCGAGCCCGCTGCCGAGGGAGAGTTCGAGTCCGAAGGCGGTGCCGAGGACGAGGGTGGCGACCGCCCCGAGGGAGGCGCCGGAGGAGATGCCGAGCAGGTAGGGGTCGGCGAGCGGGTTGCGGACCAGGGCCTGGACGGCGGTGCCGACCAGGCCGAGTCCAGCGCCCACCACGGCCGCCAACAGGGCACGTGGGACGCGCAGTTGCCAGACGATGAGGTCGCGGGTGCCGGGTTCCGGGGCGCGGCCGGTGAGGTGGTGGGCGACCACCGACCAGACCTCGCCGGGTGGGATGTCCACCGAGCCGAGTGAGACGGCGGCGGTCAGCGCGAGCACCAGGGCGACGGCGAGGGCGGCGGCCAGCGGCCCGGCCCGCAGGGTGCGGGCCGGGCGCCGGGTGTCCGGGGCCTCGGCGAGGTCGGCCGACGTCACGGCCCTACTGCCCGTTCTTGACGAGGTCCGGGTGGACGGTGGCGGCGATCTGCCGGACGGCGTCGGCGTTGCGCACGCCCGCGATGGTGGTCACCTCGGAGCCGAGCCGGACGAAGTGCCCTTCCTGGACGGCCTTGAGGCCCTGGGTCGCCGGGAAGCCGCGCAGGAACGCCTCGGCGTCGTCGAAGGCCTTGCGGGTGGCCTCCTCGCTGCCCCGGTTGCGCACGGCGAGCTGGATCCAGTCCGGGTTCTTGGCCACCACGTCCTCCCAGGAGCCGGGCTTGAAGTCGGCGTCGCAGTCGGCGAAGACGTTGCGGGCACCGGCCAGGGTGATGACGGCGTTGGCCACCTGCCGGCCGCAGACCGCGACCGGCTGCTTGGTCCCGGCGTCGAAGTCGAAGACGAAGTAGCTGGGCCGCTTGTCCTCCGGGACGGCGGCGAGCGCGGTGCGGACCCCGCCGATCTGCTTCTCCATCCCGGTGACGAGTTCCTCGGCCCGGGCACCGGTCCCGGTGACGGCGCCGAGGCGGCGGATGTCCTCCTCGATCCCGGCGAGGTCGGTGCGCGGCGCCTTGGCGGCCTTCGGGGTTCCGGCGCAGGCGGTGGAGAGCAGGTAGACGTGCTGGATGCCGGCCGCGGCGTACTCCGCCTCGCTGGGCCCGGTGGCGCCGCCGCCCATCATCGGCATCGCGCCGAAGGTGTCGACGTAGAGGTCGGCGCCGGAGCCGAGCAGCTTCTCCTTGGGGATGGTCTTGTCGCCGAGCACCGGTACCTTGGCGCCCTGCTCGGCGAGCGCGGGCGGCAGGGTGCCCTTGCCGGGCGGGAAGCCGGTGCCGATCACCCGGTCGCCCGCGCCGAGTTGGAGCAGCAGCTCCAGGCTGGCCGCGTTGCTGGTGACGATCTTCGTCGGGGCCTTGGCTATGGTCGTCTCCTTGCCCGCGCAGTCGGCGACCGTGACGGGGTAGGCGCCCCCGGCGGGGGCGGCCTGGGCGGTGGGAGCGGCGCTGCCGCCGCCACCGTTACCGCCACCGCCGCTTCCGCAGGCCGTGGCGAACAGGGCGACGGCGGCCGCGATACCGCAGACGACGCGAGGGCGCATGAGGACTCTCCTGGTCGGTGATCGTGCTGGGGGCCCGCGCTGCGGACCCGGACCAGGTAGTCGGGCGGGGCCCGCGCCGGGTTCCCGGAACTTCCGGAGCGCCCGGGACTTACGGAGCGTCCGGAGCGTCCGGTGCTTCCGGACGGCCACGGGCGCGGCGGCCCGCGCGTAGGGTGGCCGGGTGGCAGACCCGACCAGCCCGCACGACGGCGACCCGCACGACGGCGACCCATACGACGGCGACCCGCGCGACGACCTCGGCCTGCCCGTACGGCTCGGGCCGCTGCCGCCCCGGCGGGTGGTCTCGCTGGTGTCCTCGCTGACCGAGGCCGTCGCCGCCACCGCGCCCGCCCTGCTGGTCGGCGCCACCGACTGGTGCAGCCACCCCGCCGAACTCGCCGTCACCCGGATCGGCGGCACCAAGAACCCGGACCTGCCCGGCGTCCTCGCGCTCGCCCCGGACCTCGTGATCGCCAACGACGAGGAGAACCGCCGCCCCGACCTGGAAGCGCTGCGGGCCGCCGGGGTTCCGGTGTGGGTCACCGACATCCGCACCCTGGACGACGCCTTCCGCTCGCTGGACCGGCTGCTGACCGTCGCCTGCCGACTGCCGCGCCCGGCCTGGCTGGACGAGGCGGAGCAGGCGTGGCGGGACGTCCGGCCGAGTACCGCCCACGGCCCGCGCGCGGTCGTGCCGATCTGGCGCCGCCCGTGGATGGTGCTCGGCCGCGACACCTTCGCCGGGGACCTGCTGCGCCGCCTCGGCCTGCGGCTCGTCCACGCCGAACACCCCGAGCGCTACCCGGCCGTGCCGCTGCCCGACCTGCTCGCCGAGCGGCCGGACCTGGTGGTGCTGCCGGACGAGCCGTACCGCTTCACCGTCGAGGACGGCCCGGAGGCGTTCCCCGGCATCCCGGTCGCGCTGGTCAGCGGACGGCACCTGACCTGGTACGGGCCCTCGCTGACGGAGGCCCCGGCCGTCCTCCGGCGGGCGATCGGGCACCCGTTCGTCCGGGGGGATACGACCGCACCATAGGATGACCGCCACTCGCCGGGATCACGGGATCCCCGGCGACGAGTGGGGGGAACCACAGATGAAGTTGCGCACCACCCGGCGGGCCACCGTCCTGGTGTCCGCCGTCGCCGTGTCGACCGCCGTCCTGGCGGGCTGCGGCACCGAGAGCGGGGACAAGCACCCGAGCGCCGGATCCAGCACCACCCTCACCGCGGCCTCCGCCACGCCGACCGACACGTCGAGCGCGAGCCCGTCCGCGAGCACCACCCCGACGCCGAGCGCCTCCGCCTCCGCGAGCCCCGCCGCCTCGCACAGCCCGAGCGCCGGCCCGAGCAAGGCCGCGAAGGCCTCGCCCACCGCCCAGAGCGGCAACGCCAAGGGCAGCGGCGGCACCGCGGCCGGTGCGCCCGCCACCCAGCCGCCGGTCGAGAAGCCCGCCATCCCGGCGCCCGTACCGACCGCCAAGCCCGGCGCCGTCGCCCTCCCCGCGCCGCCCGCGCCGCCCGCCGGCCACGTGCCCCCGGCACAGAGCGGCTGCCAGCCCAGCAAGCCCCAGCCGGACGAGCCCAAGCCGGCGGTCGCCGCGGCGCTCGCGGCGGCGGCCGGCCAGTCCCGGGTGCTCAACCTCAGCTCGGGCGGCACCGACAAGCTCCCGCCGCTGCCGGTCAACCTGGTCAAGGCGATCGCCTGGCAGGAGAGCGGCTGGCAGTCCGGCATCCTCGCCTGCGACGGCGGGATCGGCACCATGCAGGTCATGCCCAACACCGTCAGCTGGATGAACGGCAAGTACGGCACCACCTCCGACCCCAAGACGCTCACCGGGAACGTCCAGCTCGGCACCCAGCTGATCGACTGGCTGGTCGCCTACTACGGCGACTCCTCCTTCGGCGGCAAGTACGACCTCTCCGCCGACCCGGCCACCGGCAAGACGCCGCTGCTCGACCTGGTCATCTCCGCGTACAACGCGGGCGCGGGCAACGTGCACTACACCACCGTCACCGACCCCACCTCGGGCGAGGTCGTCGGCAGCCTCGACATACCGAACCCGAAGTACGTCGCCAACGTGAAGGCGCTGATGGCGAGCCAGCCCTGGAACAAGGCGGGCTGACGGCCCCTTCGCAGCAGGACCCGTACGGCACAGGGGGGGGGGGGGGGGGGGGGGGGGGGGGGGGGGGGGGGGGGGGGGGAGGGGGGGGGGGGGGGGGGGGGGGGGGGGGGGGGGGGGGAGACAGCGCCTTTTCTC